>JANNLM010000330.1:0-1796 GCA_031396825.1 Gammaproteobacteria bacterium
CAGGTCTACATCAACTGTTATGGCGCGGGCGGTGGGGTGTTCGAAGTGCTGGTCGGCGCGAACGGCGACGACATGAACCGCATCCTCGGGCAGCAGGCCGTGGATCTGCTGGTGCTCGATGTCAAGTTGCCCGGCGAAGACGGCTTTTCGCTCGCCCGCGCGCTGCGCAGCCGCTCGGACGTCCCCATCATCATGCTGACCGGCCAGGGACAGGAAATCGACAGGGTCGCCGGCCTGGAACTTGGGGCCGACGACTACCTCACCAAGCCGTTCAGCCCGCGCGAGCTGCTGGCGCGGATCCGCGCCGTGCTGCGCCGGCGCGAGCCCGCCGCGACGGCCGACAACCGCAGCGCTCCCGCGCACGCACGGGCCGACATACGCGCTTTCCGCTTCTCCGGCTGGGAACTCACGCTCGGCACGCGCAGGCTGGCGTCGCCCGATGGCCGCGCGATCGAGCTCACCAACAGCGAGTTCGCACTGCTCGCGACGTTCCTGCGCGCCCCGCGCGCGATCCTGTCGCGCGACCAGCTGCTCGAAGGCTCGCGCCTGCACGCGGACATCTACGACCGGTCCATCGACGTGCAGATCCTGCGCCTGCGGCGCAAGATCGAGGCCGATCCCAACGAGCCGAAGCTCATCGTCACGCGGCGCGGCGCCGGCTACCTGCTCGAGAGCGAGGTTGAAACGGAACGCTAGGCCCGCACTCATGCGGGCAGCGAGAATCTCAGGCATGCGCCGCGCCCCGGCTCGCCCGCAGCGCTGATGCGGCCGCCGTGGCGCTCGACGATTCGCTTGACGATCGACAACCCCGCACCCGTCCCCTCGAACTCCTGCTCGGTATGCAGGCGCTCGAACACGCCAAACAGCTTGCCGGCCTGCTTCATGTCGAATCCGGCGCCGTTGTCGCGCACGTAGAACTCGATCGCACCCTCGCGGCGCTCGGCGCCGACTTCGATGCACGGCGCATCCGCGTGGCGCGAGAACTTGAGCGCGTTGCCGAGCAGGTTCTGCCAGACCTGGCGCAGCAGCATAGCGTCGCCCCGGACTTGCGGCAGCTCCGCGATGCGCAGCTCGGCGCGCGCCGATTCCGGCCCGCGCAGCATGACGAGCACCTCGCCCACCAGCGCCTGCATGTCCACCGGGCCGCGCGCCAGCGTGGCGCGCCCGGCGCGCGAGAAATCCAGCAGGCTCTCGAGCAGCTGTCCCATCTGGTCGGTGCCATGCTCGATGCGCTCGAGGAAGCGCGTCGCGTCGGACGAGAGGCTTGAGGCCCTGTCCTTGCGCAGCAATGTGGCAAAACCGTTGATCTGGAACAGGGGCGCGCGCAAGTCGTGCGATACCGAGTGGCTGAAGCTGTCGAGTTCGCGGTTGGCCGCCTCCAGTTCCGAGGTGCGCTCGCGCACCCGTCGTTCCAGCGAAGCGTTCAGCTCCGCCAGGGCCGCTTCCGCGCGCTTGCGCTCCGACACGTCGCGCACCACGGCCAGGACGTTGCCGTCGGGCAGCGGGCTCGCCGCGAACTCCACCGCCACGCTGCTGCCGTCCTTGCACTGGATCGTGCGCTCGCCGCGGATCTTGCGCCGTTCGACGATCTCCGCGACGCGCGGCAGCATGCGGTCGAGTGCCGCGGGATCGACCATGCGCGAGAAATGCGTGCCCAGCACTTCGTCTCTCGCGTAGCCGAGCGCCCTGCAGGCGGACGGATTGATGTCGACCAGCACGCCGTCGGGCGCGATCACCAGGATGTAGTCGAGCGCGGCGTCGAACAGCGAGCGGTAGCGCCGTTCGCTCTCCGACAG
>JANNLM010000332.1:0-11102 GCA_031396825.1 Gammaproteobacteria bacterium
ACGACCAACTGGTTAAAAGCCAGCTGCTCTACCGACTGAGCTAACGACCCGGGCGAGGGCGCGCATCTTAGCGCGCTCGACAGGTCAGCGATCGCGGAACTGCGACTCGATCTGCTCGTTCTGGCCTTTCACGTCCACGCACACGGTCGCGGTCGGGCGCGCCAGCAGGCGCGGGATCCCGATCGGCTCGCCGGTGATCTCGCAATAGCCGTACTCGCGGTCGCGGATGCGGCGCAGCGCATCGTCGATCTTGCGCAGCAGCAGCGATTCACGCTCGCGCAGGCGCAGGTCCAGCCAGTGCTCTTCCTCGGCCGTGGCACGGTCGGCGGGGTCGGCGAAGCTCTCGCGCTGGTGCAGGCGCTCCTTCACGTCGACCTCGCGGTCCACGATCTCGCCGCGCATCTGCAGCAGCCGGCCGCGGAAGAACTCCAGCTGCGTGTCGTTCATGTAGGCCGACTCCGGCATGCGCCGGATCTCGGACTCCGACAGCGTGCGGCCGCCGACGGAAACGAACTCGTTGCGCTCGATCGGGCGCGGACGGACCTTGGCCATCGTCCGGGAGGCCGGACCTGGCGCCGGGCGCGCGGCAACAGGTTTCGCTGCCGGCTTGGCCTTGGGCGCCGGTTTCTTCTTGACCAGCTTCATCGCGCGGGCGGCGAGCTTGCGGAAGGTGCCGGCCTTCTTGGCGGCGGGTTTCTTGCTGGTCTTCTTGTGTTTGGTCATCGGTGCTCGCATCGGGGGTCAGCGGCGGCCGCCAGAGCGGCGGCGCGTTTTGAAGCGGCGCATTAGACCACCGGGGGTGGGGAGCGTCAACGGAATTCGGACGCTTTGGAAGGAGAATCGCCCATATGCTACTTAACATAATATACAATGCGCACATATATAGCAGTGGGCGGGGCTGCAGCAGCCAACAGCGCCCGCGCCCCAGCGCCCGGTTTGGCCGACGCCGCGCCTCGCGCACGAGACCAATGGCCCGGGTGCGTGTGGTATCTTCCCGGCCGATACTCAAAAAAGATCAAGGAACTGCCGTATGTCTTCAGGCGCGCTCGATCCTGCTGTTTTCGCCAACTACGTGCCCCTGAACGCACTGCGCGCCGAAAGCCAGCGGGACTTGGCCAAGAAGGCTCAGGTTGGCCAGGCCAAGGCCGGCGAATACCTGTTCAAGATCGGCGAGCAGGCCAAGCTGGCGCTGTACGTCATGACCGGCGAGGTGTCGCTGGAGGACGCCGCCGGCAAGCCGCTCGGCAAGATCATCGGCGGCACCCCGGACTCGTTCCATCGCGTGGCACACCAGTCGCCGCGCAAGGTCTCGGCCAAGTGCGTCAACGAAGTGCGCTACATGAGCGTCGACGCCAGCCTGCTGGACGTCATGCTGACCTGGGACCAGACCGGCACCTTCGAGGTCGGCGAGCTGTCGCACGACGACACCGGCGGCGACTGGATGAGCAAGCTGCTGCAGATGCGCACCTTCCAGATGGTGCCGCCCGCCAACCTGCAGGGCATGTTCATGAAGATGAAGGAGGTCAAGGTCGAGCCCGGCATGGTGATCGTGCGCCAGGGCGAAGACGGCGACTTCTTCTACGTGATCATGGAAGGCCGCTGCATGGTGACGCGCGAGCAGGGTCAGGCCGCGGGGCAGAAGCCGGTCAAGCTGGCCGAGCTCGAGAGCGGCTCCTGCTTCGGTGAGGAAGCGCTGATCTCGGACACCAAGCGCAACGCGACCATCACCATGATGACGCGCGGCAAACTGATGAAGCTGTCGAAGGACGACTTCCGCCAGCTGCTGAACGATCCCCTCGCCCGCAAGCTGTCGTTCGCGGACGCCGAGAAGATGGTCAAGGACGGCAAGGCCAAGTGGCTCGACGTGCGCCTGCCGAGCGAATTCCAGGCCGGCAGCCTGCCGGGCGCGATCAACATGCCGCTCTACCTGCTGCGCATGAAGCTCGCCACGCTCGACCAGAAGACGTCGTACGTCGCCTGCTGCGACACCGGCCGGCGCAGCTCGGTAGCCGTGTTCGTGCTGACCCAGAAGGGTTTCGAGTCTTACGTGCTCGAGAAAGGCATCCCGGCCAAGACGTAAAAAAGGGGACGCAACCCTTTTCGTCAACCGCCGTTGAATTCCGGCGCGCGTGCGAAAAGGGTTACGTCCCCTTTTTTACATCGTGTGAGTCGGGCGATCGGCGCCGAGGGCGCCGGCCAGGTAGGACTCGATCTTCTTCTGCGTGGTGCCGCCATCCTGCGGGCTGAACTGCACGCCGATGCCCTGCTGGCGCTTGCCCTGTGCACCGCGCGGCGTGACCCAGACCACCTTCCCCGCCACCGGCAGCCGCTCGGTGCTGTCCATCAGCGTCAGCAGCAGGAATACTTCGTCGCCGAGCTTGGAATCGCGCGTGGTCGGGATGAACAGGCCGCCGTTCTTGATGAACGGCATGTACGACACGTAGAGCGCGCTCTTGTCCTTGATGTTGAGCGTCAGGATGCCGGGTTGTGCGCCGCCTGGTCGTGCCATTCGTTACCCCCGTTGAGACAGCCTGATGATAATCGATTCCACCAGCAGCGACGGATTGCCGTTGCGCTCCAGCGCGCGCAGCGCCTCCAGCGTTTCGTCGCACAGCCGCGCCACGGCGTCGGCGCCCAGCCCGTGCGGCAGCGCCGCGCCGCCACCCGGCGCAGCCAGCGCGCGCAACCAGCCGGTCGCGGTGTGCAGCCAGGTCTCCAGGCCCTGTTGGGCGGCATCGCGCTTGAGCCCGTGCGCGATGCGCAGCGCCTGCAGCTTGCCCTCGGCCGCCTCGGTCAGCGCCCGGCTCCACTCGACGGCGCCCTCGCTTTCGGGCGCCCAGGCGCGCGGCGGCGCGAAGCGCACGATCTGGCAGCGGCTGCGCAGCGTCGCCGGCAGCGCGCGCCAGCGTTCGGCGACGAACAGCAGGTGGGTTCTCGGCGGCGGCTCTTCGACGGTCTTGAGCAGCGCATTGGCGCCGGCGGCGTTGAGCGCGTCGGCCGGAGAGATGACGGCGATCTTGGCCTGGCCGTAGTGACTGGAAAGGTGCAGGCGGTCGAGCAGGTCGCGCACGTCGTCGATGGCGATGTCGCGCTTGTCCTCGGCCGGCGCCAGGCGCATCAGGTTCGGGTGAGTGCCGGCGGCGATCTGCACGCAGCTGCGGCACTCGCCGCAGGCGACGCCAGGCTGGCCGCGGCCAAGCACCTCGGCCGCTTCGCACAGCAGCCAGGCCGCGAGGGCGGAGGCGAAATGATCGGCATCGGCCGCGCGCGGTCCCGCCAGCAGCAGCGCATGCGCGAGCCGGCCGTCGGCGTGCGCACGGCGCACCTGCTGCCAGCGCTCCTGGTGCCAGGGCCTCGGCGACGCGACGCTCACCACAGGCGCTCCAGCGCAAGGTCGATGTCGGCCTGGACCGCGTCCACGCCGCGGCCCGCGTCGACCACGACGTAGCGCTTCGGATCCCGTGCGGCGCGGCGCAAGTAGGCCTTGCGCACGCGCGACTGGAAGGCCAGCGCCTCCTCGTCGAAGCGGTTGGCCGCGCCCCGCCCGCGCACCCGCTTGGCGCCGGTCTCGGGGTCGATGTCGAGGACCAGCACCAGGTCCGGGCGCAGCCGCCCGAGCACCATCTCGGCGAGCGCGCTGATGTCGGTCTCGCGCATGCCGCGGCCGGCGCCCTGGTAGGCGTAAGTCGCATCGACGAAGCGGTCGCACACCACGTCGCGGCCGGCCTCGAGCGCCGGGCGGATCCTGGCGTGCAGGTGCGCGGCGCGGGCGGCGAACATCAGCAGCAGTTCCGTCGGCGCGTCGATACCCTCTTCCCACGCGCGCAGCACCAGCTCGCGGATCGCCTCGGCCAGCGGCGAACCACCCGGCTCGCGGGTCAGCACGACCTCGCGTCCACTCTGCACGAGCCAGTCGCGCACGAACTTCGCGTGCGTGGACTTGCCGGCGCCCTCGCCCCCTTCGAGCACGATCAGGCGGCCGGGTCGGTCGGTGGCCGGCACGGTGCGCTTCATTTGGGCGCACTCCGTCGTTTCTTCAGCTGGAACTTGCGCACTGCGGCGTCGTGCTCGGCGAAGGTCTCGGAAAACACGTGGCTGCCATCACCACGCGAGACAAAATACAGCGTTTTGCCGGGCCTCGGGTGCAACGCGGCGTGCAGCGCCGCGCGCCCCGGCAGGCAGATCGGCGTGGGCGGCAGGCCGGCGCGCGTGTAGGTGTTGTACGGGCCGTCCGCCAGCAGGTCGCGCTTGCGCAGGTTGCCGTCGAACCGCGCGCCGAGGCCGTAGATCACCGCCGGGTCGGTCTGCAGGCGCATGCCCTTCTGCAGGCGCCGCACGAACACGCCGGCGATCTCGCCGCGCTCGTCCACCCTGCCGGTCTCGCGCTCGACGATCGAGGCCATGGTCAGCGCCTCGTCCGCCGAGTGGTACGGCAGGTCGGGCGCGCGCGCCGCCCACTCCTCGGCGAGCGCGCGCTCGAGCGCCTTGTGGGCACGGCGCAGGAACTCGACATCGCGGGTGCCGCGCGGGAAACGATAGGTGTCCGGGTAAAAACGTCCCTCGGGATGCCGCGCGGCCTGGCCGAGCGCCGTCATCAACGCTTCGCCGGCGCCGGTTTCCGGCAACGTGTGCGCCAGCGCCGGATGCGCGCGCACCGCCGCCAGCGCCTGCGCGAAGCTCCAGCCCTCGACCAGCGTCAACTCGTGCAGCACGACCTGCCCCGAGGCGAGCAGTGCCGTCAGGTCCAGCGCGCGCAGGCCGGTGGCGAGCGAGTACTCCCCCGCCTTCAGTGCCCGGGCCTGGCCGGTCAGCCGCGCGTACCACGACAGGTACAGGCGTTGCCGCGGCGACTGCAGCAAGCCCCGTTGCTCGAGGTCGCGCAGCAAGCCGTTCATGGTCGCGCCCCGCGGCACGTCGATGAACAGCGGTTCCGGCACCGGCAGCATCGCGTTCAGCTCGGAATACACATCCCGGGCAGCCCAGGTGGCCGCAGCCAGCCCGACCAGCATGATCAGCAGGCGGCGCATCACGGTTGCACCAATCGCGGGTGGCGCAGCGCGTCCATGAGCTGGCGCGTGACGGGGCCCGGCGCCGCGCGGTGCCATGCATCGCACGTGGCCACCGGCCAGATCCCGACCAGGCTGTTGGTCAGGAACATCTCGTCGGCCGCCTCGAGTTCGGGCCCGCTGGCGTCGCGCACGTGGGTCTTCACGCCCAGGCGCGCGGCCAGCGCCAGCACCTTGCGGCGCGTGAGCCCGGCGACGCCGCAGCGCTCGAGCGCCGGCGTGTGCAACTCCCCTGCCCTCACCCAGAACAGGTTGGTGCGCGTGCCGCACACCGGCCGGCCCGCATCGTCCTCGAGCAGCGCTTCATCGGTGCCCGGCGGCCAGTCGCGGCTGGCCAGCACCTGCTCCAGCCGATTGAGGTGCTTGATGCCCGCCAGCGCGGGCTGGGTGGCGAGCCTGAAGCTGGAGCGGAACACCGTGATGCCGCGCTCCCAGGTGGCGCCCGGATAGCCGGGTGCGGCGTAGCGGCACAGCAGGCGGTCGGTCTCACGGCCGTCGGGGCGATAGCCGCGCGCAGCGCCGGCGCGGAGCAAGGTCATCTTGAGCACGGCGCGATCATGCCCGCGGGCCAGGTCGCTGGCCTCGCGCGCCAGTTCGGCAGCGAGTACCGGCGCCATTCCAAGGCGCGCCGCGTCGGTGTTCAACGTATCGCATTGCTCCATTAAATCAATCACTTGAGATTCATATATCAAGCATGTTCTGAACACACCATCGCCGTAGTGCAGGCCGCGATGCATGGCCAGGTCGGGCGCCAGCACGCCATTGAACAGCGCCGGGCCGCTCACGCCGCCACTCCGAAGGCCTGCAGCAGCCCGCGGGCCTTGGCGCGGGTCTCCGCCAGCTCGGCCAGGGGCTGCGAGTCGGCGACGATGCCGGCGCCGGCGCGTAGCGTGACGCCGCCCGGCTCGTGCACCAGCGTGCGGATCAGGATGTTGAGGTCCATGCGGCCGTCCCGCCCGAGGTAGCCCATTGCACCTGTATAAGGACCCCGTCCTACGCCCTCAAGCTCCGCGATGATCTCCATGGCGCGCACTTTCGGACAGCCGGTGATGGTGCCGCCCGGGAACACCGCGCGCAGCACGTCGCCCGGACCGGCGCCCTGGCGCAGGCGGCCGCGCACGTTGGAGACGATGTGGTGCACGTGGGCATAGGACTCCAGCGTCATCAGCTCGCTGACCGTGACGCTGCCCGGCTCGCAGACGCGCCCGAGGTCGTTGCGCTCCAGGTCGATCAGCATGATGTGCTCGGCGCGCTCCTTCACGCTGGCGATCAGCTGCGCCTGCAGCGCGCGGTCGGCCGCGTCGTCGGCGCCGCGCGGACGCGTGCCGGCGATCGGCCGCGTCTGGACCTGCCGCCCGCGTACTTCGACCAGCCGCTCGGGCGAGGAACTGAGCACCGCGCTGCCCTGCCACTGCGCGATGCCGGCGAACGGCGCCGGGTTGCTGCGCAGCAGGCGCGCGTAGAGGTCGGCCGCAGACGCGCCGGCCGCGAGCGTGGCGTGCCAGGCGCGCGACAGGTTCACCTGGAACACGTCGCCGTCGCGCAAGTAACGCAGGATGCGCTCGACGCCGTCGAGGAAGCGCTGCTCGGGTTCTTCCTGCAGCTTCGCCGCCAGCGGCCCGGTGCGCAGCGGCGCGCCTGCGCGGGCCGCGCGGCGCAGGTCGTCCTGCATGCGGGTGAGCTGCGCGGCGTCGCTCTCGGAGATGGCGTGCGTTTCCTGACGCACATGATCGACGACGATCGCGGCCGTGCAGCGCACCGCCAGCAGGTCCGGCAGCGCGTGGGGCGAGCGCGGCAGCCGCAGCCGCGGCTCGATGCGGGCGGCGGCCTCGTAGCCCAGCAGCAGGAACCAGCCGCCGGCAAACGGCAGATCGTCCGGCGCCGGGCCCGCCTCGCGCGCGGCCCACCCGGTCAGGGCGTCGAAGAAATCGGCCCGGCCCGCACCGGCGCCGCTCAACACGCCGTCGCGCTCCTGCAGGACCGCGCCGGGCGCCGCGAACAGGATGTCGTAACGGCCGGATTGCGGGTGGCCCGCGGCGCTCTGCAACAGGAAGGGATACTCGGCTGGCGCCAGCCGGTGCAGGGCGAAGAGGTCGGCCTGCCCCGCGATCGTGGCGCGGTGGGCCATGGCGCGCGTTACTTGAAGCGCCGGAACGCGATCGTGCCGTTGGTGCCGCCGAAACCGAACGAGTTGGAGATGGCCACTTCCATCTTGCGCTCGCGGGCCGTCAGCGGCACGTAGTCGAGGTCGCAGGCGGGATCGGGATTCTCGAGGTTGATCGTCGGCGGCAGCACCTGGTCGCGCAGCGCCAGGATGGTGAAGATCGCCTCGATGCCGCCGGCGGCGCCGAGCAGGTGGCCGGTCATGGACTTGGTGGAGCTGACCGCGAGCTTGTAGGCATGCTCGCCGAACGCGCTCTTGATGGCCTGCGTCTCAGCTACGTCACCGGCCAGCGTGGAGGTGCCGTGGGCGTTGATGTAGTCGACCTGCGCCGGCGCGAGGCCGGCATCCGCCAGCGCCGCCTTCATGCAGCGCCGCGCGCCGTCGCCGTTCTCGGACGGCGAGGTGATGTGGAACGCATCGCCGCTCATGCCGAAGCCGATCAGCTCGGCGTAGATCCTGGCGCCGCGCTTCTTCGCGTGCTCGTACTCCTCGAGCATCAGCACGCCGGCGCCGTCGCCCAGCACGAAGCCGTCGCGGTCCTTGTCCCAGGGGCGGCTGGCCTTCTCGGGTGCGTCATTGCGCTGCGACAGCGCGCGCGCCGCGACGAAACCGGCCATGCCGGCCGGGGCCGAGCCGGCCTCGCCCGCTCCGGCCAGGAACATGTCGGCATCGCCATAGGCGATCAGCCGGCCGGCCAGGCCGACGGCGTGCGTGGCCGTGGTGCAGGCGGTGACCACCGCGAGGTTGGGGCCGGTGATGCCGGTGTCGATCGAGATGTAGCCCGAGATCATGTTGATGATGCTGCTCGGGACGAAGAACGGCGAGACCCGCTTGACGCCCTTCGTGTTGAGGATCACGCACTGCTCTTCGATCGAGCCGATGCCGCCGATGCCGGACCCGACCAGGATGCCGATGCGGTCGCGGTTGGCGTCGGTGACCTCGATGCCGGAATCCTTCAGCGCCTGCTTGGCGGCCGCCACGCCGTAATGGATGAAGGGATCCGTCTTGCGGATCTCCTTGGGGCCCATCCAGTCCTCGGCCTTGAAGTCAGCCGACACCAGCCCGCCGAAACGGGTGCTGAAGGTCGAGACATCATAGGTATCGATCGGGCGGATGCCCGACTTGCCCTTGAGGATGTTGTCCCAGGCCAGCGGCACGTTCGACCCCACGGGCGAAACGATGCCGAGGCCGGTGACGACGACGCGCCGACGAGTCATGGAAAGGCCCGGGTTGTTGGCTGCTCCATACCCGCCCCCAGCGGGTCAGAGAACGCGGTCAGGAAGTCTGGCCGCTGTGCGACTTGATGTAGTTGAGGACGTCCTGGAAGGTGACGATCTTTTCGGCTTCCTCGTCCGGGATGTCGATCTCGAACTCTTCTTCGAGCGCCATCACCAGTTCGACCGTGTCCAGCGAGTCCGCGCCCAGATCCTCGACGAATGAGGCCGTCGGCGTGATTTGGTCTTCGCTGACGCTCAGCTGTTCCGCGATGATTTTCTTGACCTTTTCTTCGAGGCTGCTCATTAGTGACTCCTGGAGGAAGTTCTCAGTCTGGGGGGTAAAGCGGGGCGTATTCTACGGGAAACAAAAAGCGGCGCCAGTTTGTGCTGCAGCGCAGCATCAGACCATGTGCAGGCCGCCATTCACGTTCAGCGTTTCGCCGGTGATGTAGCCGCCGTCGCGCGATGCGAGGAACGCCACCGCGGCGGCGATATCCTCCGGTTGCCCGAGGCGCTCCAGCGGTACGCGCTCGAGCAGCGCCTTGCGCGTATCCTCGCCCAGCGCCCGCGTCATGTCGGTTTCGATGAAGCCCGGCGCGATCACGTTGACCGTGATGCCGCGCGAGCCGATCTCCTTCGCCAGCGATTTGCTGAAGCCGACCAGCCCCGCCTTGGCCGCGCAGTAATTGGCCTGGCCGGGGTTGCCCATGCTGCCGACCACCGACCCGATGCTGATGATGCGACCCTTGCGCGCCTTCATCATGCCGCGCAGCACCGCCTTCGACAGGCGGAACACCGAGCCCAGGTCGGTCTCGATGACGTCGCTCCAGTCGCTGTCTTTCATGCGCAGCATCAGCGTGTCGCGCGTGACCCCGGCGTTGTTGACCAGGATGGTGATCGGCCCGACCGCCTTGCCGACCTCCTCGACGATCGCCTCGCAGGCCGCCGCGTCGCGCACGTCCAGCACGCGGCCCTCCCCGCCCAGGTCCTTGAGCGCCGCGGTGATGCCTTCGGCCCCGGCGGCCGAGGTCGCGGTGCCGACCACGCGCGCGCCGTCGTGCGCGAGGCGCAGCGCGATGGCCCGGCCGATGCCGCGGCTCGCGCCCGTCACCAATGCCACTTCGCCCTTCAGGTCCATGACGGCTCCTTGATTTTCTGCAGTGCCTGCTCGATTCCGGACGGCTCCTCGAGGGCGATGCTGACCGCGCCCTTGTCGAGGATCCGCTTGTTCAGTCCCGACAGCACGCGGCCCGGCCCGCACTCGAGCCACACCGAGACGCCCTCCGTCGCGAGCTTCTGGATGGTCTGCGCCCAGCGCACCGGCTTGTACAGTTGCTCGCGCAGCGCCGAGCGCAGCGCCACGGCCTGGGTGCGCGCCGCGGCATCGAGGTTGTGCAGCACCGGGACCGCGGGGGCCTCGAACGGGATCTGGGTCAGCCGCGATGACAACTGCAGCGCCGCGGTCTTCATCAGGGAGCAGTGCGAGGGCACTGACACCGGCAGGCGCACGACCATGCGCGCGCCGGCGGCCTTGGCGTTGGCCTCGAGCCACTTGAGCGCGTCGGCCTGTCCCGCCACGACGACCTGCCCCGGCGCGTTGTAGTTCACCGGCTCCAGCACCAGGCCGCCCGTGTACGACGCGCACAGTTTCTCGACGCCGGCGTCGTCCATGCCGACCACGGCGACCATGCCGCCCTGGCCTTCCGGCACCGCGCCCTGCATCAGTTGGCCGCGCAGCTCGACCAGCTTCAGCGCTTCGGCGAACGGCAGGCTGCCGGCGGCGACCAGCGCGGTGTACTCACCGAGGCTGTGGCCCGCCATCGCCGCGGGAGCGGCCGGCGCGTGCGTCTGCCAGGCGCGCCACACCGCGATGCCGGCGGCGAGCAGCGCCGGTTGGGTGCGTTCGGTGCGGTTGAGTTCCTCGATCGGCCCGTCGCGCACGATTTTGGCGAGGTCCCAGCCGAGCGCATCGCCGGCCTCGGCCAGCGTCTGCGCGACCACCGGATAGGCCGGCGTCAGCGCCGACAACATGCCGACCGCCTGCGAGCCCTGTCCGGGGAACAGCATGGCGTATTTCATTTCGGCTCCTCGGCCGTGAGCGGGGTGCGCCGGGACGTCTCGGTGCGGGTGAAGGCGCCGAATATGAGGCCATAAATCAGCGCCGAGAGCGAGCCGTACAGGTGCGATTCGACCAGCACCGAGCCGCCGATGGCCGCTTCATCGGAGACCGGCACGCCGACGATGAGCTCCCAGGCGACCTTGCCGACCAGGAACGCCAGGCAGGCCGCCGCGATGAGGTCGCGGCTCGCCACGATCTGGCGTCCCAGCCCGAGCAGGAACAGGCCGTGGATGACGCCGGACATGCCGACGTACCAGTGGGTGCTTGGCACGAAAAAATACAGGCCGGCGCCCATGCCCAGGCCGATCAGCACCAGCCGGCGCAGCCAGACCCAGCCGGACAGGGGCTCCGGGCACAGCAGCAACAGCACCAGCAGGCCCATCTCGTTCAGGAACAGGTGCCACCAGCCGAGGTGCACGAAGTTGCAGCTCAGCAGGCGCCACCATTCCCCGGCGGCGATGGCTTCGCGCTCGAAGCGCAGCGCCTCGCGCGCGGTCTCACCGCCCAGCCCAAGCAGCAGGATCAGCAGCATCACC
>JANNLM010000033.1:0-3754 GCA_031396825.1 Gammaproteobacteria bacterium
CGGCCGACACCGCGCAGCCAGGAGTGCTCGCGCACCTGGCCGTTGTAGGGCTTCAGGCGCGTGCTCGGGCGCCAGGCGGCGCGCCCGCCGGGCTCGGGCTCGGCGTAGGCAACGCGGATGTCGCGGCGGTTCAGGAACGGCAGCACGAAGCCGATCGAGTCGGCCTCGCTGCCGACCGCCGCGACCATGGTGCGCGGCCGGCTCAGGAAGGACGCCGTCGTCGTGTACTGGGCGTCGGTCTCGCGGCCGAGCAGCGCCTGGAAATTGTTGGCCATCGCGGTGTACGGCGCCGGCGCCATGCCGAGGCTCAGCGCCAGGTGCATGTCGGCGCCGGTCTTCTGCCAGACGCGCACCGCGCCCTCGCGCGGATCGGTGCCGAGCATGCCGGTCGCCGGCATGGCCTCGACCTGCGCGCCGAGTCCCTTGAGCCTGGCGATGAGCTCGGGTTTCTCCGTGAAGTCGCCCGGCCGCACCACGACCGTGCATTTCATCTTGAAGTACGGCGCCACCTCGGCGACCGCCAGCGCGTGCGCGTCGACGTCGTTGCCGGTCACCACGCTGGTCTTGCCGAGCTGCGAGCCGATGTAGCACTGCGCGGCCGCGTGCTCCTTCTCGACCGGCACGCCGCGGCGGTCCTCGCGCTTCAGGTAGACGCGCAACCCGCCGCCGCCGGCCGCGCGCGACACCGCGTCGGAATATTCCAGCGGCGTGGGCCGCTTGAGCAGCTGGCCGGTCTTGCGCGAGAAGTCCTCGAGGAAGTTGGGCCGGATCAGGATGGCGTTGTACTCGCGCGCCAGCGCGGCGAGCTCGGCGCCGGCGAGCTTGACGGCGATGTCGTTGAAGCGGCGCACGCGCGCCACGCCATGGGTGCCCGTGGTCAGGGTCGCGCCGGGTGTAGCGGCGGACGTGGGCCTGGCCGCGCCGGCCGGCGCCGGAGGCGGCCCGGCGGGCTTGGGCGGGTCGCCGGGGAAGGCCTCGCCCGGCGCGATCTCGCCCCACATGCCGCGCAGCGCGGTGAGGTCGAGCTGGGACTTCACCGCGGGGGTGGCGAGGCCTTGGGCGACGGCTTCGACGAACTCCTTCTTGAGGCCGAGCGAACGCATCGCGTCGAAGCGCATCATCCAGATGTCGCCGCGCTCCGGCGCGAACTTCAGCGAATCATTCAGCAGCTGCAGGAATTCGTTGGAAGGGGCCTGCTTCGTCATGGGACGAGAGTGTAGCGGGAGCCGCCCGCGGGGGCCGGAACCGGCCGCCGCGGGGGTTAATTCTCTCTACAGAACGGTCAGCAGGCTACCGCGATGAAGTGACGGTGTTCGAGATGATCACTTCGACGCGGCGATTCTGCTGCCGACCGGTGGCGGACTCGTTGCCGGCGGCTGGCAAGCCTTCACCCTTGCCCGATGCGGTGAGGCGCGCCGATGCCACACCCTGGCCGATCAGGTAGGACTTCACCGAGTCGGCACGGCGCTGCGACAGGCCGAGGTTCGAATCGGCGCTGCCGACGCTGTCGGTATGGCCTTCGATGACGACCGTGCGGTCCGGGTACGTGGTGAGGAAGGTGGCGAGCTTGTTGAGGTTGCCCGGCGTGGCGCCCTTGAGCTCGGAGCCGCCGCTGGCGAACAGCACGTCGCCCAGCGTCACGACGAGGCCACGGTCCGTGGCCTTGGCGTTCAGTTCCGCAATGTGCCGCTGCAGGATCGCGGAATGCTGATCGGCGGCTGCGGCATCCATGCGGGCGGAGTCGGCTTCATCACGCGCGTTGTCGGCTTCATCGCGCGCGACATTCGCGTCGTTGCGCGCGATGTTCGCGTCGGTGCGCGCGTTGTCGGCTTCGCGGGTGCGGGAGTCGAGGCGCGCGGCCTCACGCTGGCCGGCCAGCGCCTTGCGCTGATCCTCGGCGAAACGGGTCTGCGCCTCGGCCCGGGCGATCTCGACCTTGCGGTCGGCCATTGCCACGCGGTGGCGTCCGAGATCGGTGTCGCGGGTGGGCATTTCGGCCTCACGGACCGCAAACTCGGCGTCCTTGAGCGCAACCGGCGCACGACCGGCCAACTGCGGGTCGGACTGCAGCTGGGTGAGCTTGGCTCGCACGGCGCTAGCGCCGTCCGGCTTGGGAGCGGCGGCACACGCCGCAAGCATGAGCAGCACCAGGGCTGCAGTGGCGATTCTGGGATTGGGCATGTACGTGTTCATCAGTTGGCTCCTGGATTGCGCTGCATTTCCTGCTTGATCGCTTCGGTGCTCTTGAGTGTCTCGTCGTTGACGGACCTGGCCTTGGCGGCCGCGGTCTTGGCGGAAGCCAGCTCGGCGCCGGCACGCGATTGCTCGGCGAGGCGCTTGGCGACTCCCATTTGTTCCTGCTGGAAGGCCGTGCGGGCGGCGGCAAGTTCGTCGCGGGCCTGGCCCAGCTCGGCCGGAGCGTACTCGGCGGCGCGCGCCTGCTCGGCATTGGCAATGGCCAGCGAGGCGGCCTGCAGGGCCGCCGTCGGCGTCGGCGTCGTCGTTGCGCAGGCAGCCAGCGCGAGCAGGGCGGCGGCAGCGGTGGCGAGCTGCAGCGAGGGTCGCGGGGCCTTCGTCCTCCGCGCTGCGTTGGGTGTATGCGTCATGCGAATCTCCTGGTGCACGGGGGGACGGTTCAGCCGAAACCATAGCCGCGGAGCACGGCAAGGTCGGTGCGCTATCGCGCATACAGCAGGCGCGGCGCTCCAAACCGGAGACTCTCCCGGAGGGGGAGGCTGAAAACTACACGTTGAACCTGAAGTGCATCACATCGCCTTCCTGCACGATGTATTCCTTGCCTTCGAGCCGGAACTTGCCGGACGCACGCGCGCCGGCCTCGCCCTTGCCGGCGATGTAGTCGGGATAGGCGATGACTTCGGCGCGGATGAAGCCGCGCTCGAAGTCGGTATGGATCACGCCGGCGGCCTGCGGGGCAGTGGCGCCACGCTTCACCGTCCACGCGCGCACTTCCTTCTCGCCGGCGGTGAAGTAGGTCTGCAGGTTCAGCATGTGGTAGCCCGCGCGGATCACGCGGTTGAGGCCCGGCTCGTCGAGGCCCAGGTCCTTCAGGAAATCCACCTTGTCGGCATCGTCGAGCTGCGCGATCTCGGCCTCGATGGCGGCGCAGACCGGCACCACGTCGGCGTTGTCCTTCGCGGCGTAGTCCTGCAGCTGCTTGAGGTACGCGTTGCCGTGGCGCAGCGCGGGCTCGTCGACGTTGGCGATATAGAACGCCGGCTTGCCGGTGATGAAACCGAATTCCTTCAGCGCCGCCCTTTCCTCGTCGTCCAGCGCCATCGTGCGCACCGGCTTGTTCTGGTCGAGGTGCGCCTGCACCTTCTTCAGCAGCTCATAGCGGGCGGTCTGCGCCTTGTCCGCGCCCGATTTAGCGACCCGTGCGATGCGCTCGGCCGCCTTGCTCACCGCGTCGAGGTCGGCCAGCGCGAGCTCGGTGTTGATGACTTCGACGTCGCGCAGCGGATTCGGCGCGCCGGCGACGTGGATCACGTCGGCGTTGTCGAAGCAGCGCACCACGTGCGCGATGGCGTCGGTCTCGCGGATGTGGCCGAGGAACTGGTTGCCCAGGCCTTCGCCCTTGCTGGCGCCGGCGACCAGGCCGGCGATGTCCACGAACTCGACCGTGGTCGGGATGATCTTCAGCGGCTTGGCGATGCCGGCCAGCGCGTCGAGGCGCGGGTCGGGCACGCCGACCACGCCGACGTTCGGGTCGATGGTGCAGAACGGGTAGTTCTCG
>JANNLM010000090.1:0-1680 GCA_031396825.1 Gammaproteobacteria bacterium
ACGACCTCGACCGAGTCGGGCTCGTAGAGGTAGTCCCAGTACTGCAGCATGCCTTCGGCCTGCATCTTCTGGGCGTCGATCTTCTCGACCGGGATCAGCTGCTTCACGGTCGGCTTCTGCGTCATGGTGTTGACGAAGGCGTTCGAGACCAGGAACACGCGGTCAACCTTCTGCTCCAGATAGGCGTCGGTGATGAGTTTGATCACGCCGAGCAGCTGGTCGAGGCGCGGCTTGTCGCCGAGGTGCGTCGCGGTGCCGAGCACGCGGCCGCCGACGCGCCGGAAGAACGACACCGCCTTGTTGCCGATCAGCGCGAAGTCGACTTCGACTTTCTTGTCCTGCCATTCCCTGACGGCGCGCACCGTGGCGCGGAACACGTTCATGTTCAGGCCGCCGGCGAGGCCACGATCGGACGACACGATGATGAACGCCACGCGCTTGACCTCGCGCTCGATCGTGTACGGATGCTTGTACTCGAGGTTGGCGCGGGCCAGCTGGCCGAGCGTGCGGCGGATGGCCTCGTCGTAGGGCCGCGCGTGCGTCATGCGGTCGGACGCCTTGCGCATCTTCGACATCGCCACTTTTTCCATCGCGCGCGTGATCTTCTGCGTGTTCTTCACGCTCTTGATCTTGGTGCGGATTTCCTTTGCGCCGGGCACTGGGAGTCTCGGTTAGATGGCCGACTGCTTGACGTAGGTTTCCATGGCGCCCTTCATTTCGGCATCCAGCGCGTCGCTCCAGTCGCCGGTGTTGAGCTTGTCGAGCAGGGCCTTGTGGCTGTTGGCGAGGAACTGGTGCAGCCCGGCCTCCCAGGCCAGCACCTTGGCGACCTCGACCTTGTCGATGTAGCCCTTTTCCACCGCGTACAGCGACGCGGCCATCTGTCCGACCGACAGCGGCGCGTACTGTTTCTGCTTCATCAGCTCCATCACGCGCGTGCCGCGCTCGAGCTGCTTGCGGGTGGCTTCGTCGAGGTCCGAGGCGAACTGCGCGAACGCCGCCAGCTCGCGGTACTGCGCGAGCGCGAGGCGCACGCCGCCGCCGAGCTTCTTGATGACCTTGGTCTGGGCCGCGCCGCCGACGCGCGACACCGAGATGCCCGCGTTCATGGCCGGACGGATGCCGGCGTTGAACAGGTCGGTCTCGAGGAAGATCTGGCCGTCGGTGATCGAGATGACGTTGGTCGGCACGAACGCGGAAACGTCGCCCGCCTGCGTTTCAATGATGGGCAGGCCCGTCAACGAACCGGTCTTTCCTTTCACCTTGCCGCCGGTCATCTTCTCGACGTACTCGGCGTTGACGCGCGCGCTGCGCTCGAGCAGGCGGCTGTGGAGATAGAACACGTCGCCCGGGTAGGCCTCGCGGCCCGGCGGACGGCGCAGCAGCAGCGACACCTGGCGGTAGGCCCAGGCCTGCTTGGTGAGATCGTCGTAGATGATCAGCGCGTCTTCGCCCTTGTCGCGGAAGTACTCGCCCATCGAGCAGCCCGAGTACGGCGCGATGAACTGCATCGCGGCGGATTCGGACGCGCCGGCGGCGACGACGATGGTGTGCGCCATCGCGCCGTGCTCCTCGAGCTTGCGCACGACGTTGGCGATCGAGCTGGCCTTCTGGCCGATCGCGACGTAGATGCACTTAATGCCCGAGCCCTTCTGGTTGATGATGGTGTCGATGGCGAGC
>JANNLM010000030.1:0-8945 GCA_031396825.1 Gammaproteobacteria bacterium
ATCCAGGGCTTGAGCCGCTGCGCGCACAGTACGGCCTTCAGCGCGCAGCGCACTGCGCGCGCGGCGTGGTCCTTGGCGCCCTCTTCCGGGAACCCCATGAGCAGGTGGTGGATCTTGTGCTGGACCAGCCAGCCGCCGTCCTCCTGGACCGCCTGCGCCACGCCGGCCTTGAACTGACCCAGCAGCTCGGCCATCTCGCCCTGCTTGAGCTGCATCATGAACGCCTCGAGCCGCCCGACCTGGATGCAGACCACGGTCCCGAACGACCTGGTCGCAGCCAGCGTGCGGGTGACCGGCGCCGGCCGTGCCGCGCGCGGCGTCACCAGCGGCGCGACGATCCTCGTCAGCTCGTCGCGGCTGATCGGCTTGCCGATGAAATCGTCGATCCCCAGGCTCAGGGCTTTCTGCATCAGCGCATTGCTGTGGTGCGCGGTGATCATCACCACCGGCACCTTCTTCTCGGCGTTGGCGCGCACGGCGTTGAACAGCGCGAAGCCGTCCATCCCCGGCATCTGGAAGTCGGTGACGATGAGGTCGGGCATCTCGCCCAGCGCCGCGCCGATCCCGGCGATGCCGTTGACCGCGAACTCGACGGTGTGCCCGTCGGCTTTCAGATACGCGCCGATGAGGTTCCGGATGTCCGGATCGTCATCCACCACCAGGATGCGGCTCATGGGGCGGCAGTCTAGTGTGTGTTTTAATGCGCGCCCTCCGCCAGTAAATTCTCCCCATGGTCATTGCGTTCGCCCCCCGCACGTCCGTCGAACAGGTCGAGGAAGGCCACGCGCTCGCGCCGAAATTCGACGCCGAGGGACTGATCCCCTGCATCACCACCGCCGCATCGAGCGGCGAGGTGCTGATGCTGGGCTACATGAACGCCGAAGCGCTGAAGAAGACCATCGAGACCGGCGAGGCCCACTACTGGAGCCGCAGCCGCCAGGTGCTGTGGCACAAGGGCGCCACCTCGGGCCTGGTGCAGAAAGTGACCGAGCTGCGCATCGACGACGACCAGGACGCGGTGTGGCTGCGGGTCGAGATTCCCGGGGACGCGAGCTGCCACGTGGGCTATCGCTCGTGCTTCTACCGCTCGGTGCCGCTGGGCCGCGGCGCCCACGAGCTGAAGTTCGAAGAGCAGCAGAAGGCCTTCGACCCGAAAAAGGTCTATGGCGACGCGCCGAACCCGACCAAGCTGTAGGCTTTTTGTTGCGTTGCACCACGTGTATTCGGTACATAGTTCCGTTCCTGTGGTATTTTAGGAACGTGGTTGCGGTCTTGCCCGCGCCGGAGGAACGCCTATGAAAGCTGAACTGGACGCGCTCGACGTCCGCATCCTGGAGCATCTCCAGCGCGATGCGACCCTGCCCGTCGCCGACATCGCCGAGAAGGTCGAGTCGTCCAAGACCGTGGTCTGGCGCCGCATCCAGCGCCTGGTGGACGACGGCGTGATCCGCGAGCGCGTCGCGGTGCTCGACCACCGCAAGGTCGGCCTCGGCGTGATGGTGTTCGTGCACGTGAAGCTCGCGCGCCACGGCAGCGACGCGTTGGCGAAGTTCCTGGCCGCGATAGAACCATTTCCGCAGATCATCGAGTGCCACACGCTGATGGGCAATTTCGACTTCCTGCTGAAAGTCATCGTGGCGACCATCGAGGATTACGAGCAGTTCGTCTGGCACAAGCTCTCGAAGATCCACGGGGTGCAGGAAGTGATGTCGTCCATCTCGATGAGCCAGCCGGTCAATTCGACGCGGCTGCCGGTGAAAGCCGCGGCAGCCTGATCCGGCCCAGTCCATACCAAGAGACCCCCATGGCCAAGAACAAGAAGCCCCGCCTGGAACTGCACATCCCCGAGCCCAAGTGCCGGCCCGGCAAGCACGCCGACTTCAGCGGCCTGGCGATCCCGCCGGCCGGCAAGGTCGCGCGGCCGGCGATCGACGCGCAGGAGAAAGACCTGCGCCACCTGCCCTACGAGTTGATTCGCGTGCTCGACGACAAGGGCAAGGCGGTCGGGCCGTGGGATCCGAAACTGCCGGCGCAACAGCTGCGCGACGGCCTGCGTCACATGTTGCTCACGCGCGAGTTCGACGAGCGCATGATGAAGCAGCAGCGCCAGGGCAAGACCAGCTTCTACATCAAGTGCACCGGCGAAGAAGCCGTCGGCGTCGCCCAGGCCATGGCGCTGGACGACAAGGACATGCTGTTCCCGAGCTATCGCCAGCAGGGCCTGCTGGTGGCGCGCGGCTGCCCGCTGGTGCGGCTGATGAACCAGATCTTCAGCAACAGCCAGGACAACCTGAAGGGGCGCCAGCTGCCGATCATGTACTCGGAACCGGACTACGGTTTCTTTTCCATCTCCGGCAACCTCGGCACGCAGCTGCCGCAGGCCGTGGGCTGGGCCATGGCTTCGGCGTATTCCGGCGACACGCGCATCGCCGCGGGCTGGGTCGGTGACGGCACCACCGCCGAGGCCGACGTCCACTACGCGCTCACCTTCGCCTCGGTCTATCGGGCGCCGGTGATCCTGACCATCGTCAACAACCAGTGGGCCATCTCGTCGTTCCAGGGCATCGCCGGCGGCGAGCACGCGACGTTCGCCGCGCGCGCCATGGGTTACGCGCTGCCCGGCCTGCGCGTCGACGGCAACGATTTCCTCGCGGTGTACGCGGCGACCAAGTGGGCCGCGGACCGCGCGCGCGCGAACCTCGGCGCCTCGGTGATCGAGTTGTACACCTACCGCGCCGCGGCGCATTCCTCCAGCGACGATCCGTCCGCCTACCGGCCGGCCGACGAGTGGAAGAACTGGCCGCTCGGCGATCCGATCGAGCGCCTGAAGCAGCACCTCATCTCCATCAAGGAATGGGACGAGAAACGGCACAGCGCCCTGGTGGAGGAACTCGCGCAACACGTGGCGGAGCAGCTCAAGGAAGCCACCAGCCACGGCACGCTGGGCAACCCGCCGCCGAACGACCCGGGCTCGATGTTCGAGGACGTGCTCAAGGAGATGCCGGGCCGCCTGGTCATGCAGCGCGAGCAGATGCTCGCCTTGCGCAAGCTTGGCGAGGAGAACTGACGTGGCCCGCATGAACATGATCCAGGCCATCAACTCCGCCATGGACGTGGCGATGGCCCGCGACCCCAAGGTGCTGACCTTCGGCGAAGACGTCGGTTACTTCGGCGGCGTGTTCCGCTGCACCGCCGGCCTGCAGAAAAAGTATGGCGCTACGCGCTGCTTCGACACGCCGATCGCCGAGGGCGGCATCGTCGCCGCCGCGATCGGCATGGGCGTGTACGGGCTGCGGCCGGTGGTCGAGATCCAGTTTTCCGACTACATCTACCCCGCGGTGGATCAGCTGGTGTCCGAGGCGGCGCGCCTGCGCTACCGCAGCGCCGGCGGGTTCACCGCGCCGATCACGCTGCGCACGCCCTCCGGCGGCGGCATTTTCGGCGGCCAGACGCACAGCCAGAGCCCCGAGGCGATCTTCACCCACGTCTGCGGCCTGACCACGGTCATCCCGTCGAATCCCTACGATGCGAAAGGCCTGCTGCTGGCTTCGATCGAGGACGACGACCCGGTGATCTTCTTCGAGCCCAAGCGCATCTACAACGGCCCGTTCGACGGCCATCACGACCGGCCGCTGACACCCTGGTCGAAGCACGAGCTCAGCGAAGTGCCGGAGGAGTACTACACCCTGCCGCTGGGCAAGGCGCGCATCGCGCGCGCCGGCGAGACGGTCACGGTGATCGCCTACGGCACCATGGTGCACGTGTGCCTGGCCGCGGCCGAGGAAACCGGCGTCGACGCCGAGGTCATCGACCTGCGCAGCCTGCTGCCGCTGGACCTCGACACCCTCGTCGAGTCGGTGAAGAAGACCGGCCGCTGCGTGGTGGTGCACGAGGCGACCAAGACCTGCGGCTACGGCGCCGAGCTGGTGTCGCTGGTGCAGGAGCACTGCTTCTACAATCTCGAGGCGCCGATCGAGCGCGTGACCGGCTGGGATACGCCCTACCCGCACGCCTACGAATGGGACTACTTCCCGGGTCCCCGGCGCGTCGGCCTCGCGTTGAAGAAAGTCCTGGAAAGCTAGGAAACGACCATGAGCGAATTCAACTTCAAGCTGCCGGACGTCGGCGAAGGCATCGCCGAGTCGGAGGTCGCCACCTGGCGCGTCGCCGTGGGCGACACGATCAAGGAAGAGCAGCCGCTGGTCGACATGCTGACCGACAAGGCCGCGATCGAGATTCCCTCGCCGGTCGCCGGAAAGGTCGTGAAGCTGCACGCGGCGGCCGGCGACAAGGTGCCGGTCGGATCGGTGCTGGTCACGATCGAGACGGAGGGCGCGGCTCCGGCGGAAAAGGGCAAGCCCGCGCCTGCCACGCCGACGCCTGTCGCTGTGGGAGCGGGCCATGCCCGCGAATGTCGCGGCCATGGGCCGCTCCCACAAGCCGCGCCAAAGGGCCCACCGTCGGCGAAGCCGACGGTAACGGACAATTTCTACAACGACCACCCCGCCGCCGCACCCTCGGTACGCAAGCGCGCGCGGGAGATGGGCGTGGACCTGCGCACGGTGCGCGGCAGCCATCCGTCCGGCCGCGTGCTGCACGAGGACGTCGTCGCCCACGCTGAGGGCGGCTCTGTCACCCCCGCGAAAGCGGGGGTCCAGGCGCCGGCGGCACAGTCCCTGGATTCCCGCTTGCGCGGGAATGACGCGCCCGACCGCATCGACCAGGTCAAGGTCATCGGCATGCGTCGCAAGATCGCCGAGGCGATGGAGCGCTCCAAGCGACGCATCCCGCACTTCGCCTACGTCGAGGAACTCGACGTGACCGAGCTCGAGGCGCTGCGCGTGCACCTGAACGACGTGCACGGCGCGACGCGCGGCAAGCTCACGCTGCTGCCGTTCCTGGTGCGCGCGCTGGCCCTCGCGATCCCGGAATTTCCGCAGGTCAACGGCACCTACGACGACGAGACCGGCGTCAACACGCGCCACACGGCGCTGCACGTCGGCATCGCCACGCAGACGCCCAACGGCCTGCTGGTGCCGGTGGTGCGCCACGCCGAACGGCTCGACCTGTGGCAGTGCGCGGCGGAGATCGCGCGCCTCGCCCAGGCCGCGCGCACCAGCAAGGCGACGGTCAAGGAACTGGGCGGCTCGACCATCACGATCACCAGCCTCGGCAAGATGGGCGGCATCGCCTCGACGCCGATCATCAACGCGCCGGAAGTCGGCATCATCGGCGTCAACAAGATGGTGCCGCGTCCGGCCGTGGTGAATGGCGTGATCGGCGTGCGCACGATGATGAACCTGTCGTCGTCGTTCGATCACCGCATCGTGGACGGCTACGACGCGGCCTCGTTCATCCAGCGGCTCAAGGGCCTGCTCGAGCATCCGGCGACGCTGTACATGTAGGGGCTGTTACGCGGGCGCGGCCCGTCAGGGACCGGCCGGAGCGTTCCAGAACTTCGTGGCCTCGCGGCGGTGCTCGCGCACTTCGATGCGCCCGGAATCGGGATCGCGCCACACGCTGACAGCGCCGCCCTGCCCGGTCACGCGCGGGTCCGCGCCGATGGCGGCGTAGCGCGCCACGACCTCCGGCCGCGGGTGGCGGAAATGATTCCTCCAACCCGCTGCGAAGATCACCACGGCCGGGCGCACCGCCGCGACGAACTCCGGCGTGGACGAGGTCCGGCTGCCGTGGTGCGGCGCCAGCAGCACGTCGGCGGCCAGCGCCCGGCCCGCGACACTTGCCTCCGCAGCCGCTTCGATATCCCCCGGCAGCAGCACGCTGAAGGGTCCGTCGATGCGCAGCACGCACGAGCCGTCGTTGCCGTCCCAGCCGGGCCCATCCGGGTGCAGGATCTCGAAGCGCACACCATCCCACTCCCAGCGCGTGCCCGCGCGACACGGCTCGCGACCAGGCGTACCGAGCTCGCGGCGCACGCGCAGCAACCGTCGCACCGCCCCGGCGCCGCCGGCATGGTCGTTGTCGGCGTGTGACACCAGCATGAGGTCGAGCTCGCGCACGCCGGCGCCGAGCAGGAATGGCGCCACCACCGCGGCGCCGGCGTCGAAGCCCTCGTCGAAGGCCGGACCGGCGTCGTAGAGCAGGGCGTGATGCGCCGTGCGCACGACCACGGCCAGTCCCTGCCCCACGTCGAGCGCCGTCACCTCGAAACCGCCGCGTGGTGGCATCGGCGCAGCGAACAGCAACGGCACGAAGCACAAGGCCCCCATCGGCCGCAGCGGCAAGCCGCGCGGCGCGAACAGCAGGACCACGCCGGCGAGCGCCAGCGCCAGCGTCGCGGGCGGCGCGCTCGCGGGCACCCACGGCGCCGGCGCCTGCGCGGCGAACGCGAGCGCGAGCCGGAAGCCGTCGAGCAGCCAGGCGGCCGACAGCAGCAGTGGCTCGCCCAGCGCCGGCGCCGCGAGCTGCAGCAATAGCGCGCCCAGCGCCCAGGGCGTGAGCACGGCGAAGAACGGCACGGCCACGAGGTTCACCAGCGGGCCGATCCAGGAACTGCCCTGGAAGAAGAACAGCGTGAGCGGCGTCAGTGCCAGGGCGATCAATAATTGCAGCAGGACCAGGCCGTGCCACGGCCCCGGCCGGCGCAGGCGAGCGAGGCTGACGTAGAAGATCGCCGCGACGGCGCCGAACGACAGCCACAGCCCCGGACTTGCGAGCGCCAGCGGATCGCTCACCAGCACCGCGAGCCACGCCAATGCAAGCACGCGCGAAGGCTGCAAGGCGCGGTGAAACCACACCGCCGCCAGCACCAGCCACAGCATCACGACCGCGCGCTGCACTGGCGGCTCGAAGCCCGCCAGCACGGAGTAGCCGGCGGCGAGCAGCGCCGCGCCGAGCAGCCCGGCGCGCGGCGCCGGCAGCCGCAGGCACAGCGCCGGCCACAGCGCCCACAGCCAGCGGCACAGGAAGAAGGCCACGCCGGCGACGATGGCGACGTTGAAGCCGGAGATGGCGACGAGGTGCGTGGTGCCGGTGCGGCGGAACAGGTCCCAGTCGGCGGCCGCGATGCCGGAGTCGTCGCCGACGGTCAGCGCCGCCAGCAGGCTCGCGGCGGGACGCTCGCCGACCGCGTCGACGATCGTGTCGGCCAGACGCTGGCGCAGGCGCAGCAGCGCGCTGCCGGGCCCGGCGCAGCGCTGCGCCTCGCGCACCGTGGCCGTCGCGCCGACGCCCTGGCGCAGCAGCCATCCCTCGTAATCGAAGCCGCCCGGATTGAGCGAGCCGCGCGGGGCGCGCAGGCGCAGCGTGAAGCGCCAGCACTCGGCCGCGCGCACCGTGTCGGCGCCGCGGTACCAGGCGACGCGGATGCGCGGCGGGAAATCCTTCGATGCCGGCTCGAACAGGAAGCGCTGCGCCACGCCCTCGCGCTCGGGCAGGCTGGCGACGGTGCCCTCGACGACGTGATCGCTGCCGTGGCGGGCCGGAGGCCAGCGCTGCTCCAGCAGCAGGTTGGCGCGCAGCACGGTCAGCAGCACGCCGAGCGCGCCAACGCTCCACAGCGCGCGGCCGCGCCACGGCACGAGCGCGGGGGCGCACAACGCGAGCAGCGCCGGCGCGGACGGCAGCGCCGGCAGGAGATGGACGAGCAAGGCCGCCGCGGTGAAGGCGAGCGCGGCCGGGACCGGCCCGCGGCCGGCCGGCGGCCGGCCGTCAATCGTGCCCGGCATGGAGCCCCTTTCTTGTTGTTCTTCTGGGGTTACTGCAGTTGCAGCGTACCGTGCTCCAGCCGGTAGATCTTGTCCATTTTCGCAGCCAGTTCGAGGTCGTGCGTAACCACGACCAGGCTGGTGCCGAGCTCGCGATTGAGCTCGAGCATGAGGTCGAACACGGCGTTGGCGTTGTCCTCGTCGAGGTTGCCGGTCGGCTCGTCCGCCAGCACGCAGGCCGGGCCGGTGACGAGGGCGCGCGCCACGGCGGCGCGCTGGCGCTCGCCACCGGACAGCTCGCCGGGCTTGTGCTCGAGCCGCTCACCCAGGCCCACGCGCCGCAGCAGCGCTTCGGCGCGCTTGCGCGCCTCACGCACGGGCGCGCGGCGGATCAGCAGCGGCATGGCGACGTTCTCGAGCGCGCTGAACTCCGGCAGCAGGTGGTGGAACTGGTAGACGAAACCGAGCGCCCGGTTGCGCAGCGCGCCGCGGTCGGCCTCGGACAGCTTCAGCATGTCCTCGCCCAGCACGCTGACCGAACCGCTCGAGGCGCTGTCGAGGCCCCCGAGCACATGCAGCAAGGTGGACTTGCCGGCGCCCGAGGTGCCGACGATGGCCAGGCGCTCGCCCTTGCGGACTTCGAGCTCGACGCCGCGCAACACCTCGAGGTCGAAGCGCGCGTCCTTGAAGGCCTTGCGCACACCGCGCGCGGAGACGACCACGTCGCCGCCGAGGGCCGCTCCCACAACGGGTTCACTCATAGCGCAGCGCCTCGGCCGGCTGCAGTCGCGAGGCGCGCCACGCCGGGTACAGGGTCGACAGCAGGCCCAGCGCCAGCGACAGCAGGCTGATGCGCACCACGTCGGTGAGCTTGAGCTCCGACGGCAGGTCGCTGATGTAGTAGACGTCCGGCGACAGGAACTCGTTGCCGGTGAGCTGCTCGAGCAGCGGCACCAGCGCCTCGACGTTGAGCGCCAGCAGCACGCCCAGCACCACGCCGATCGCCGTGCCGATGATGCCGATGACCGAGCCCTGCACCATGAAGATCTGCATCACCGAGCGCGGCGGCGCGCCGAGCGTGCGCAGGATGGCGATGTCGGCCTGCTTGTCCTGCACCGCCATGACCAGCGTCGAGACGATGTTGAACGCCGCCACCGCGACGATCAGCGACAGGATGATGAACATCACCATCTTCTCGGTGCGCACGGCGCGGAAGAAGTTGGCGTGCTGGCGCGTCCAGTCGGATACGTAATAGACGCCCTCGAGCTCGTTGGCCAA
>JANNLM010000128.1:0-6298 GCA_031396825.1 Gammaproteobacteria bacterium
AGGAAGTTGGTGCGGGTCGCGCCGATCGAGTGGTTCAGCACGTCGACGCCGTCGGCCACGGCCTGGTCGATCGCGGCAGCGCGGTCGGAGCCGAAGCACGATGCCAGCGCGCCGGGGGCGCGCCAGCAAGTCTTGTAGACCGACAAGCGGGCCCGCGGCGCCATGCCGCTGACGGTGCCCAGCGTGATGCCGGCGATCCCGGCCGTCACGTTGTGGTTGCCCGCCGCGGTGGTCGCGGTGTGCGTGCCGTGGCTGTCGGAGTCGCGGCAGGACAGGAACTCGCGGGTTGCCGGGTTGGTGTCGCGATTCTCGGCGCCGAAGCCGTCAACGTAGAACTGGCAGCCGATCAGCTTCTGGCTGCAATGCGAGGCGTTGAACTCCTCGCCAGGGGTGCACTTGCCGTGCCAGCCGGGAAGCTGGTGGTAGTCGAGCTTGCCGCCAACACCGTTATTGTTCTCGCCGGTGCGATCGGAAACGCTCGGGTGCTCCGGCCAGATGCCGGTATCGATGACGCCGACGACGATGCCCTCGCCAGCGCCGGCGGGGCCGCCCAGCTGGTCCCAAAGGCCGCCCGGGGCCGTCAGGCCGAGGAAGTTGCGGGTCGACAGGGTGTCGATGGTGTCGGCCACGTCCTGCTCGACCGAAGCCACGCCCGGCGTCTTGGCCAGGCGCGCGGCCTGGTCGGCCGTCAGCGCGGCGGCGAAGCCGTTCACCGCGAAGCGGTAGTCATAAAGCTTGCGACCGCCGCCAACCGAGGCCAGCGCCGCGTCATGACGCGAGTCGAGGTAGGCCGCGTAGCGGGTGACTTCGGGGTGGTTGGGGTCGATCTTGTCGCCGCGCTTGGGCGCAGTGGCCTTGTAGCCGGCGATGCCGCCGCGGTAGCCCACGACGGGGCTCTCGCTCATGCGGACCAGGTAGTTGCTGCTGACGCGCTGCTTGGGCGCGCTGGCGCCCTCTTCAAGCACCGGGGCGGCGGAAAGGCTGGCGGCTACGCACACAAACGCGACGCCCAGCATCGATGCTGTGGCTCTCAGAACACGGGTCATGTCAGCTCCTAGAAGGTGGCTACAGGATCCGCTGTCAGGGGCGTCGCAAAAGTCCTAAAAACGCTCATCCCCCGACAAGCGCTCCTGCGAACGGGGCGATTTTAGAACAATTTTCCTTACCTGTGTGACCTGAATCACAATCACCCGGACAGTCACCCGGCCGCCCTAGCCGTGGGGCCCCCCGCGCCCCTCCATGGCGGCCAGGATGCCCCTCAGGATGTTCATCTCGTTTTCGTCCGGGGCCGCCCGGCCGTACATCCGCCGCAGCCGCCGCATCAGCTGGCGGGGGTGGTCCGGGTTGAGGAACCTTATATGGACCAGCACCCGCTCGAGGTGCTGGAAGAACAGCTCCATCTCGTTGGCGTCCACCGGCTGGCGCTCGGGCGCCCCGGGCAGCCCGGGCTCCGCCGCCAGGCGCAGCTCGTAGCACAGGATCTGGACGGCCGCGGCCAGGTTCAGCACGCGGAACTCCGGGTCGGCCGGCACGCTGACCAGCTCGTGGCACGACTCGAGGTCCTCGTTCGACAGGCCGACGCGCTCCGGGCCGAACAGCAGCGCGATGCGGCCGGCGATGTCGCGCGCCAGCCGCGGTGCCAGCTCGCGCGGCGTGGTGGTGTTGTGCGGCAGTGAGCGCAGGCGCGCCGAGCTGCCGACCACGAACGCGCAGTCGGCGATCGCGGCCTGCAGGTTCGAGAACACCTGCGCGCGCTCGAGCACGTCGGCCGCGCCCACCGCCATATCCGTGGCGTCCTTGTGCGGGAATTTTTCCGGCCGCACCAGCGCCAGCTCGTGCAGGCCCATGGTCTTCATCGCGCGCGCTGCCGCGCCGATGTTGCCGGGGTGTTGCGGCTCGACCAGCACGATGCGCACGCGCGCCAGCAAAGACTCGTTCATCGCGGAATCTTCACAGATTTGCGGCTGCTATGATTCGCCCCCCATGCAACCCCTCGAACATATCGCCGTGACCGCCGCGCGCGCGGCCGGCAACTTCATCATGCGGCACCTCGACCGTGCCGACTCCCTCAAGGTGGCGCGCAAGGGCCGCAACGACTTCGTCTCCGAGGTGGACCGCGGCGCCGAGGCCGAGATCGTCCACACCATCCGCAAGGCGCACCCGGACCACGCCATCCTCGCCGAGGAAGGCGGCGCCGACGGCAAGAACGACTGGCTGTGGATCATCGACCCGCTCGACGGCACCACCAATTTCCTGCACGGCTTCCCGCACTTCGCCGTGTCGATCGCCGCGCAGCACAAGGGCAAGCTCCAGCTCGGCGTGATCTACGCGCCGTGCACGCAGGACCTCTATGTGTCGATTCGCGGCGGCGGCGCGGTGCTGAACTCGCGCAAGATCCGCGTCAGCAAGACCGTCAACCTGGACGAGAGCCTGGTCGGCACCGGCGTGCCGATCCGCTCCGGCGCCAACCTCGACAGCTATCTGCCGCAGCTGCGCGCGGTGGTCGAGAAAACCGCCGGCGTGCGGCGCGCCGGCTCGGCCGCGCTCGATCTCGCCTACGTCGCCTGCGGGCGGCTCGATGCGTTCTGGGAGCTCAACCTGAAATCCTGGGACATGGCCGCCGGCGTGCTGATGGTAGAGGAAGCCGGTGGCGTGGTCAGCGAGCTGTACGGCGGCGAGGATCCGCTGGCGACCGGCAACGTGCTGGCGGCGAACACCAAGATGCACGAGCAGCTCGCGCCGCTGCTGCGCGCCGCGAAACCCGCGTAGGAGCGCCTTCAGGCGCGACCGTCGCGGCTGAAGCCGCTCCTACAAAAAGTAGGCCGCGACGAAAATCCCGACCATCGCCAGCGACAAGGCGATCTTCGCGAGCGTGCCGAACAGGAACCCCATCCAGGTGCCAAGGCCGACGTCCATGGCCTGGTCCATGCGGCCGCGCGCGATCAGCTCGCCGGCGACCGCGCCGATGAAGGGTCCGATCAGCACGCCCACCAGCCCGCCGAGGAACAGGCCCGCGAACGTGCCGATCAGGGCGCCGACAATGGCCAGCCGGCTTGCGCCGACCTTCTTGGCGCCCAGCGCGGTGGCGATGAGGTCCACGGCCAGGGCCACGAGCGTCAGCACGCCGAACACGCCGACCCACCAGGCATCGACCTTTTCGTAACCGTCGATCCAGGCGCCGAGCCACAACCCGGCGAACACCAGGGGCACGCCCGGGATGGCCGGCAGCACCGCGCCGGCGAGTCCGACCAGCACCAGCAGGGCAACCAGCAGCCACAGCAGCGCGGTGCCCATCGCCCGCTCAGGGCATCTTGTCCGCGTGCTCGTCCAGCTTCGGCGGCAGCAGGTCTTCGCGCTTCAGGCCGAGGGCCACGGCCAGGTTGGTGGAGATGTAGATGGACGAGTACGTCGCCACGATCACGCCGACGATCAGCGTCACCGAGAAGCTGTGCACCGTGGCGCCGCCCAGCACGAACAGCGCCGTGCACACCAGCAGCGTCGTGACGTGCGTGATGATCGAGCGCAGCAGCGTCTGGTTGACCGACAGGTTGACCACGTCCAGCACTTCGGCGCGGCGCAGGTTGATCATGTTCTCGCGCACGCGGTCGAAGATGACCACGGTCTCGTTGTTCGAGTAGCCGATCAGCGCCAGGATCGCGGCGAGCGTGGTGATGTCGAACTCGATCCAGAACGCCGACAGGAAGCCCAGCGCCATCAGCGCATCGTGAACCAGCGCCGCGATGGCGCCGAGCGAGAACCGCCAGACGAAGCGGAACCAGATGTAGACGAAGATGCCGATGAAGGCGATCAGCAGCGCCAGGCTGCCCTGCTCGCTCAGCTCCTCGCCGACTTGCGGCCCGACGAACTCGATGCGGCGCAGCTCGACGCCGCCGCCAAGCGCGTCGATCACCTTGCCGGACACCTCGGCCGAGCTGGCATTCTCCGCGGGCGGCAGCCGGATCAGCACGTTCTGGGTGCCGCCGAAGTACTGCGCCACCGCGTTGTGGTAGCCGCCGGTCTCGAGGTGCTTGCGCACCTCGCCGAGCTCGACGCTCTGCGGATAGGCCACCTCGACCAGCACGCCACCGGTGAAGTCGATGCCGAAATTGAGTCCCCGGGTCGCCAGCAAGAGCACCGCGGCAAGTGACAGCACGGCGGAGACGATCAGCCCCGTCTTGCGCTGGGCCATGAAGTCGATGTTGGGAACGCGCGCGAAGATCCTCATGGCGTCACCAGACCGGAACGTCGGTCATCTTGCGGCGAGCGAACACGAGCTGCGCCAGCGCGCGCGAGCCGACGATGGCGGTGAACTGCGAGGAAATGATGCCGATCGCCAGCGTGATGGCGAAGCCCTTGACCGGGCCCGCGCCGAGCGCGAACAGCACCACCGTGCCGATCAGCACCGTGATGTTGGCGTCCGCGATGGTCAGGAAGGCGCGGTCGTAGCCGGCCTGGATCGCCGTGTGCGGCGAGTTGCCGTTGCGCAACTCCTCGCGGATGCGCTCGTAGATCAGCACGTTGGCGTCCACCGCGATGCCCATGTGCAGCACCACGCCGGCGATGCCGGGCATGGTCAGCGTGGCCTGGAACAGCGACAGCACGGCGACCACGATGATCAGGTTCATCAGCAACGCGGCGATCGCGAACACGCCGAACACGCGGTAGTAGAACGCCATGAATGCCGCCACCAGGCCCAGGCCCAGCGCCGCGGCCTGGAAACCCTGGCGGATGTTGTCGGCGCCGAGTGACGGGCCGATGGTGCGCTCCTCGACGATGTCCACGGGCGCGGCCAGCGCGCCGGCACGCAGCAGCACCGCCAGCTCCTGGGCTTCCTTGCTCGACAGGCCGGTGGTCTGGAATTTCTTGCCGAACACGCCGCGGATGGTCGCGACCGAGATGATTTCCTCGATCTCCTGCTTGTCGCGGATCGCCTGGCCATCGGCGGTGTAGCGTGTCTCGTAGCGCGTCTCGCGGAACAGCACGGCCATCGGCTTGCCGACGCTCTTCTCGGTGAAGTTGAGCATGCGCTTGGCGCCATTGCCGTCGAGCGTGACCGACACCGCCGGGCTGCCGTCCTGGTCCACGGTCGGCGCGGCGTCCACCAGCTGGCTGCCGCTGGCGATGATCTCGCGGCTCAGCATGACCGGGCGCTGGGTGCCGCGCTCGTAGAACATCACGCCGCCGCTCTCGACGACCGCGCGGTACTCGAGCGTCGCGGTGGCCTTGAGCAGTTCCTTGGCACGCGTCGGGTCCTGCACGCCGGGCAGCTGCACGACGATGCGGTTGGCGCCCTGGCGCTGCACCACCGGCTCGGCCACGCCCAGCTCGTTGACGCGGTTGCGCAGCGTGGTCAGGTTCTGCTGCACGGCGAAGGTCTGGATGCGCTGCGCCTCGACGTCGGAGATGCTCGCCTGCAACGTCAGCGGCGCGTCGGCCGGCACGGCCAGCACCAGCTCGGCGTGGTCCTTGGCGATCAGCGTGCGCGCCGCCTCGACCGCCTGGGCGTCGGCAAACTCCAGCGTGACGGTGTCGCCCGCGAGCCTGCGCCCGCTGTAGCGGATGTCGGCCCTGCGCAACGCGGCCGGCAGCTCGGTCAGGTAGCTCTCGACGGCCTTGCGGCGCACGTCGTCGATGTCCACTTCGATCAGGAAGTGCACGCCGCCGCGCAGGTCGAGGCCGAGCGGCATCGGCCGGCCACCCAGGGCCCGCAGCCAGCCCGGCGTCTTCGGCGCGAGGTTCAGCGCGACGACATAGTTGTTGCCGAGCTCGCGCTTGAGCACCTCGGCGGCACGCAGCTGCGCGGTCTCGTCGGCGAAGCGCACGACCTGGCGCTGCTCCTCGACGCTGGAGCCGGTGGTGACGAGCGAGGCGCCGGCCAGGGCCTTGGCGACGTCGTCGCCGAAGCTGGCCGGCAGCGGATCGCCGCTGTGCGTGGAGATCTGCACCGCGGGCTCGTCGCCGAACAGGTTCGGCAGCGCGTACAGCAGGCCGAGCGCCAGCGTGGCAACCAGCACGACGTACTTCCAGGTGGCGTAGGGCTTCACAGCTGTTTCAGCGAGCCCTTGGGCAGCACGCTCATGACGGCCGACTTCTGCATCTTCACCGTCACGTTGTCGGCGATCTCGACTGTCAGGTAGTTCTCGCCGATCTCGCGGATCACGCCGGCCAGGCCACCGTTGGTGATGACTTCGTCGCCCTTGGCCAGCTTGCCGCGGGCACTTCCACTCCGACTTCGCCGAATTCTGGGTCGTCATGCTCGGAGAGTTGCGCTGGACATTCGAGGGAGATGTGCCGGGCT
>JANNLM010000135.1:0-7020 GCA_031396825.1 Gammaproteobacteria bacterium
GCCCCTGCGGCCACGAGGGTGCGAGCTTCAGCGCCTCGCCATACTCAGTCACCGCGTCCTCGAAGCGCTTTTCCTTGACCGCCGCTTCGGCACCTATGCGATGGGCTCGCACTTCCTCACTCACAGCCAAACGACCGCCGGCGTCACGATACTGCTGAACAACCTTCTGGAATTCCGGATCCTGGGCAGGGTCGACCGGTGCGCCTTGGGCGAGCGCGAACAAGGCGTCCGCAAACCGGTGAGCGTTGTCACCCTTGGGATACGTCCACTCCACTCTCACGGCGCCTGACCCGCCGGCACACCCGCCGAGGGGCAGGCGCCAACCGGAGCGCACCTCGGGGAAGCCAAAATTCTTCACGGAGGGCGCCGGCGTTCCTGCATAGGGGCAACTCCATTGTTCTGTTGTGTTGTCGACAGCCGTGTACAAAAAACGAACGCTCGAATCCCCGGTCGCAATTTCTTCGTAGGCTTCGTCAACACCGTACGTTGGCTTCGAATACCACCCCGCCTGTTTCAGCGTCCTGATCAAGGCGACCTCCGCGTCGTCCCTGCTCAGCGATGTGGCCGGCGGCGTTCTTGGTTGCTGCTTGCGCAGCAGGCCGAAAGAGGCCTGCGGCGAACTTGAAGGCTCGTAGTTGGTCGCGCAGGCTGAACAAAGGACGGCGAGGCCCATAGCGAAAACACGGTTCATGTTGCTCCCCTAGCGAAACGCGTTGTTGTAGGCCTGTACGAAAATATTGCCGCAGGATCCGCGCGCCTCGGCGTACGCCATAGCCGCGTTGGCTTTGCCCCTGTCTCGGGTCCCCGCGGCGGTGCCCTTGTTCGTCAGGTCGCGCTCATTCTCCCTCGCGCCCCTTTCGTACCCTTGGTTGTAGTCGCGCTGGCAGAGACCGGCCGCTTCGCCGTTCAGACCGCCGCATAGCGCGCCGGCGCGGCGCTGGTTGCACGCGCGCCCATCCACCATCCCCCTGTTGAATGATTCGGGCCGCACTTGCTGCTCCGCGTTCGCTGGCGGGTTGGGGCCGGCGTTCATCGCGAGCTGCTCAGGTGCGGCCGGTCTGCCAGGCGCCTCCCCCGCCTGCGGCTTGGCGCCAGGCGTATACGGACCCGTATTCACGCGCGCGGCAGGCGGCTGGTTGCGCTTGGGCGGCGGTGCCTTGCGCTTGCCCATGATGCCGCGCGTGCTGTCATCGTCGTCGCCCATCAAGGCCAGCTCACCGCCCGTGCCCGTTTCACCGGTCATCAGCTGCGGCCCCGCGTCGTCGGTCATCAGCTCCAGTTCGCCCGATTGCTCGACACCCTGCATTTCACCCAGCAACCGGTCCTTGCGCTGCTCCTCGGCGATGGCCTGCTGTCGCGCTTGCTCGGCTTCCTGTCGCCGCTGGGCCTCGGCCTGCTGCTGCGCCTGCTGTTGCTGCGCAGGCGAGCTGGCAACGCCCCCGAGCAGCGCGTTGCCGAGCACGCCAATACCGACCAGCGCTGCCGCATCGGTGCCTGAAATATCGCCGGACAGGCCCGCGGAAATCGCCTGTTCGATGTGCTTGTCGAGTTCGTGACCGGGCTCCGCGGCGGCCGCACCGCTGCCGCCCGCACCCTCGACACACGAGTAGCGAATACAGACCGCCGAGTCCCCGCGCTTGGCGCGGTCGATCTGGGCCCTGCACTCGGCCTCGGTCGCCACCGGCGCCTCCTTCCCGCTGAGGTTCGGATAGTACTTGCGGGGACAGCTGCTGAAGTCCGCGTGCGCGGTCCAGTCGGCCAACACACCGGGGGCCCACAGCAGGCTGGCCAGTACCGCGGAGGCGACAGCAGCCGGCTTGGTCACTGCGCCTGACCCTCCCAGGCGTAAATCTTGTCTTGAGCGGCGCGGACGTTCGGCGCGCCCGGCACGAGCAGCAGGTAGCGCTGCATCTCCTGCGCGGCAACGGCGTAGTCGCCCATCTCACCGAGGATCAGTGCGCGGTTGAAGCGGCCCTCCGGCCACGAGGGAGCGATCAGCAAGGCTTCGCGATACGAGAATGCCGCCCTGGTCCAGTTCTTCTCTTTCACCGCGGCTTCGGCCTGCACCTTGAAGCGTCGCGCCTCTTCCGGCAGCGGCGGCTTGTCCGGCGCTTGGCGGTAAGCATCGGCGACCCGCTTGAACGAATCGTTCGCCGCCGGAGAAAAGTCATGTTCCCACGCTGCCTTGAGCGTCAGCAGGGCGGACGCCATGCGACGGGCGGCCTTGTTGCCCTCGTCGCCATAACCGGTCCAGACCGCGTGGTCGGGGCCCAAAACGAGGAACGCCGGCGTTGCCCCCATGCTGGCATCGGACAATTTGAGCGGCGGCAGCGCGGCAAACGAAAAGCGCGCGCCTCCCAGTTCATACCGGCTGACCAGCACGCGCGAGCTCTGGTCCTTGCAATCGCCCCCGATCGCCGTCCCTTTGCACAGGCTCCAGTCGCTACCCATGGACTCATTGCGACTCAGGGTTTTTACCGCTTCCGGCACCGACATCGTCGGCCAGTCGGAACGGGTCATGGCCTTCTCCACCGGCATGTCCGGCATCACCGAACAGCCGGCAACCAGCGCCAACGCCAGACACGCCGTCGCTCTCATTGCTGCCCCTCCCAGATATAGATCTTGTCCTGCGCGGCGCGCGCGTTCGGCGCGCCCGGAACAAGACGCAGGTAGCGCTTCATTTCGAGGATCGCGCTGTTGGGCGCTCCGAGCTCGCCCAGGATCACCGCGCGGTTGAAGTGCCCCTCGGGCCACCACGGCGCGATCTGCAGCGCCTCGCCGAACAGCCGTGCCGCGTCGTCGAACCGCTTGTTTCTCGCGGCGTCCTCGGCTTGCACCTTGAAGCGCCGCGCCGACTCGGGCAACTGCGGTTTCGGCGACGCCGCATGGTAGGCGCGCACCGCTTCCTGAAAGCGCGCCTCGTCTTTGGCTGCGGCTGCAAGCTGCACGGCATCCGTGCGCAGGAAACTCAGCAGCTCGACGCCCGCATTGGCCCGGTCGTAGGAGCTCTTGTTGGCCGGCCGGTCGAGGAACTCCGTGTTCCTCTGCGCAATGTCCTTCAGCGCGGCGATCGCCAGGTCCACATTGGCGCCCTTGGCGATCAGCTTTCTTGCGAGCGGCGCGTGGCCATGCATGGCCACGTTGCTCAGGGCGAGCAAACTCCCCTCTTGCACATTCGGGTCGAAGTCTGGCTCCAGGAGCCTGGTGCTGTAGTAAGGCACCGGGAGCAGGTCAGGCAGGAATTCCCGCTGACTCTTTTCCACAAACGATGCCTGCAACCAGTTGCTGGCCATCACGACTTCGATTTCGGTTCGATCGCCCGCCTGCGACGGGGTGAAATAGAAGGCGTAGCTGAGTTCCACGATGGTCGACTTGGCGAAGACCGCGTGGGGCTCCCGGCTGATGGTGTAGTCCTTTTCCATCGCCTTCACGATGGCCTCCATCAGTTCCGCCTCGCTGCCAAGCAGGACGCGACGCGCGCCCTCGCCCTTGTGCTGCCGTACGTAGGCCTGCGAGTCGGCCATCTGCGGCGAAGGGGCCATCATGCTGACGCAGCCCGGCGTCGCCAGGGCTGCAAGAAGCGCTGCGCCGGACATCCAACGGCTGCTCACTCGTGCTCCCCCGGGTGGACGCGGGTCACTCTGGGCGCTGCTCCGGATTTCGTCAACGGCGGCGCGCTCATGGGGCGTGTAACATTCCCAACCCCATGGGCATCCGCTTCGCGGACCGGTTGAGCTTCCGCCTGATGGTCGCGTGCATGGTCTGCGCGGCGATCGTCGGCATCGCACTCAGTGCGGGCCAGATCGTGCTGGACGCGCGAACCCAGAGCGCCGAGATCGATCACGCCACCGAGCAGGTGCTGTCGATGCTGCGCCAGCCCGCCGCCGAGGCGGCCTACAACGTCGACCCGGTCCTTGCCCGCCAGGTGCTCGACGGACTGTCCCGCTACGAAGCCGTCTCCGGCGCCGAACTCGTCGCCTACCCGTCCGACTCACTGGCCACCTGGCAGCGCGTGCGCGCGGACCGCCCCGGCCGCGGCCTCACCGATGCGATCTTCGGCGCCGAGCGCCAGTTCGTGCGGCCGCTCGCCGTCGCGGCGATGGCCGAGCCGGTCGGCGAGCTGCGCCTGCAGGTGGACACCTATCCCGCCGGCCGCGCGTTCCTGACCCGCGCCGCCATCGTGGTCGCCGCCGGCCTGACGCGCTCGCTGGTGCTGGCGCTGGCCTTGCTGGCGATTTTCTACTTCGCGCTGACGCGTCCGCTGTCGGACATGGTGGCGACGCTGTCGGACGTGGACCCGCAGCGGCCCCAGCGCAAGCGCCTGCCGATGCTGCCCGGCCACGAGCGCGACGAGCTCGGCACGTGGATTGGCTCGGCCAACCGCTTGCTGCAGTCGATCGAGGACCACATCGCGCGTCGCAAGCAGGCCGAGGCCAAGCTGGAATACTCGCAGCAGTTCGACCGCCTGACCGACCTGCCGAACCGCACGCTGTTCTACGACCGCCTCAACCAGGCCATCCAGCGCGCGCGGCCGGAGCGCGACCCGGTCGCCGTGCTGATGTGCGACGTGCGCGACTTCCAGCACATCAACGACCAGCACGGCCACGACACCGGCGACGCCGTGCTGCGGGAGGTGGCCGCGCGCATCCGGCAGGTCGTCGGCGACGGCGTCACGCTCGCGCGGGTCGCCGGCGACCGCTTCGCCGTGCTGCTCGACCGGCTCGACGGCCCCACGCCCGCGGCCGACCTCGCGCAGCGCATCGTGCAGGAGGCCAAGAAGCCGCTCGCTGTCGGCGCGCATGCCATCGAGGCGCGCCTGTGCATCGGCATCGCGCTGTATCCCGACGATGGCGAGGAGCCCGACGCGCTGACGCGCAACGCCGAAGAGGCGCTCAACATGGCCAAGCAGGCCGGGCGCAGCCAGGTCAGCTTCTACGTGGTCGAGGTCGGCCAGCGCATGCGCGCCCGGCGCGATCTGGTGCACGACCTCGAGCGCGCGCTGGAGCGCGGCGAGCTCAAGCTCGTGTACCACCCGCAGTTCAACACCTCGACCAACGAACTGGTCGGCGCCGAGGCGCTGCTGCGCTGGGTGCACCCGTCGCGCGGCCACGTGCCGCCGGCGACCTTCGTGCCGCTGGCCGAGGAAAACGGGTTGATCGTGGACATCGGCCGCTGGGTGATGGCCGAGGCCTGCAAGCAGGCGCAGGAGTGGTCGAAGCTGGGGCTGCCGCCGCTGCGCGTCGCGGTGAACGTCTCGGCAGCGCAGTTCGCCGGCGCCGGCGTCGGCCGGCTGGTGGCCGACCAGCTCACCGCCACCGGCTTGGCCGCCGACCGCCTCGACATCGAGATCACCGAGACCGCGGTCATGTCGAACCTGGACACGGCGATTCCCGCCCTGAATGCCGTGCGCGATTGCGGCGCGCGGCTGTCGGTGGACGACTTCGGCACCGGCCAGTCGTCGCTGAGCTACCTGCTGAAGCTGCCGGTGACGGCGCTCAAGATCGACCAGTCGTTCGTGCGGCAGCTGAACAAGGACGACAACAGCACGCACATCGTCAACGCCATCATCGGGCTGGGCCACAGCCTCAAGCTCGCCGTGATCGCCGAGGGCGTCGAAACCGCGGACCAGCTGCTGTACCTGCGCTCGGCCGGGTGCGACGAGATCCAGGGTTACTTCCTGTCGCAGCCCCTCGACGCCGCCCGCTTCCCGAGCTTCGCGCTCATGGCCGCGCGCCGCCCAAGCCAGCCTGCCGCCTGATCGCGGCGAGCTCACCGGAGTTCTCGAGCAGCTCGAGCCCGCGGTTGAAGGCCTGGCGCAGCGTTTCGTGGTCGGGTGCGGTGCGGGAGAACGCCACATACAACGAGTGCTGCGCCAGCGGCGGCTCCAGGTATTCCAGCTCGGCGGCGAACTCCGGCACGGCCGTGCGCAGCAGGTAGTCGGCGACGTGCCGGTCGATGACGATCGCGTCGACGCGGCGGTGATAGAGCTTGCGCAGGTTGGTGAGGTCGTCCCGCGCCTCCTCGCGCACCAGGCCCGGCGCGTTGTCGAACGCCGGTGCGTTGAGGTAGCCGCGCACCACGCCGAAGCGCAGGTGCTTGAGCGTGGCCAGCGTGGCCGCCGGTTTGGTCGCCAGCGTCGGCGGGATCTTCAGCTTGCGGTCGCGCCGCGCGTAGAACCCCACCGGCCCGCCCGGAAACGCGTCGGAGTAGGCGAATTCGTCCGTGCGGCTGGCATCGAAATATTCCGGCATCAGGCCGGCCACCTTGCCCTCGCGCGCCAGCGCCAGCGCGCGCGCCCACGGGTAGAAGCGGATCTGCGCCTCGTAGCCGGACCTGGCGAACGCACGCGTCGCGAGGATGTGCACGTAGCCCTGCTCGGGCAGCTCATGCCCGATGTACGGCGCCCACTCGGTCGTGGCCAGGTGCACAGTCTTGTCGGGCGCCTTCGGCGCATCGGCAGCCCCGGCAACGGCTGACGTCGCGAGCAGCGCGGCAGCCAGCGCAAAACGTCTCGGGAATGAAGCCATGACCTGAGTCTACTCGCCGGCCGCGCGCAGCAACTCCACGCGCAGCTCCGGCGTCTCCAGGCCCTGGTAGCGGTTCACGCCCAGCCGATAGGCCAACCGCACCGGACCGGGAGCCGCCAGGGTCGAAGCGGCGTTGAAGTGGATCGCATCGACCGCACGCCCGCCCGGCCCGCGCAACCGGTAGCGCGCGTGGCGCTCGCCGACGATGCGCGACTCGCGGACCTCGAAGTCGCCGTCGAACAGCGGCTCCGGGAAGCCCTGCCCCCACGGTCCGGCGCCCTCCAGCTGCCGCGCGGTGTCGAGCGAGAACTCCGTGGCGCCGAGCTCGCCGTCGGATTCGAGCACGCGCTCCAGCGCGGTTTCGTCGAGTGCTTCGCGGCACACGTGCTGGAACAGGTCGCCAAACTCCGCGAGGTGCACTTCCGGCAGCGTCAGCCCGGCCGCCATGGCGTGGCCGCCGAAGCGCTGGATCATGCCGGGGCGGCGCGCATCC
>JANNLM010000217.1:0-4262 GCA_031396825.1 Gammaproteobacteria bacterium
GCCCCTCGCTCCCGATGGGCTTGCGCCCAAAGGTCGCTCGGGCCGCGCCCGCTACGCCCGCCGTTTCGCGTCGTGTTCCTGCAACGCCCACTCGACGTGTTCACGCACCATCTCATTCTCGTCGTCGGCCCGAAGTCTTAGGGCGGAAATGACTTCCGGAGACGTCGGGGCGTTGCCCAGGGCGACGGCGACGTTGCGCAGCCAGCCGGTGTAGCCGATGCGGCGCAAGGCCATGCCTTCGGTCGCCTGCACCCAGGCGCCTTCGCTCCAGCCGAACAGCTCGACCAGCGAGGGCCGGTCGAGGCCGAGGCGCACGGCGAAGTCACTCTCGCTGCTGAGCCTGGCGTAGCGGTTCCACGGGCAGGCGAGCTGGCAGTCGTCGCAGCCGAAGATGCGGTTGCCGATGGCGCGGCGGAACTCAAGCGGGATCGGGCCGCGGTTTTCGATGGTCAGGTAGGAGATGCAACGGCGCGCATCGAGGCGATAGGGCGCGACGATGGCCTGGGTGGGGCAGGCGTCGAGGCAGGCGCGGCAACTGCCGCAGTGGTTGCGCGGCGTCGCGGTCTCCGGCTCGAGCGGCAGGTCGCAATAGATCTCGCCGAGCATGAAGAACGAGCCGGAATCGCGATTGAGCACCAGCGTGTGCTTGCCGATCCAGCCGAGCCGCGCGTTGCGCGCCAGCGCCTTCTCCAGCACCGGCGCGCTGTCGGCCAGCACGCGGTAACCGAAGGGTCCGAACTCGCGGCGCATGCGCTCGGCGAGCTGCTTGAGCCGGCGGCGCATCAGACGGTGATAGTCGCGCCCCAGCGCGTAGCGCGCGATGTAGCCGCTGGCCCCATCGTCCAGCACGGCCCGCGCATCGGCGGCCGGCGGCGTGCAATCCATGCGTGCCGAGATCACGGTGACCGTGCCCGGCCGCAGCGCCCGTGGGGCGGCGCGCTGGCGCGTCGAACGCGCCATGTAGGCCATCGCGCCGTGAAAGCCCTCCTTCAGCCACTTCGCGAGATGGCCGGCGTCGGCGTCGAGGTCAATGCGCGCGACGCCGACGTCGGCGAAGCCCGCTTCGCGACCCCAGGCGCGCAGGCGATCGCCGATGTCGGCGGCAGGAAGGACGGCGGAACGGGCCACTTATACTGTCCGGATGAGTGAGTTTCCGCGGCAATTTTACTCGGCGGCCGGCGTGCGCGAGCTGGACCGGCGCGCGATTGCGGGCGGCATCGCCGGCTACGTGCTGATGCAGCGTGCCGCCGCGGCCGCGTGGCGCGAGCTGCTGCGCCGCTGGCCGAAGGCGCAACGCCTTGCCGTCGTGTGCGGGCCCGGCAACAACGGCGGCGACGGCTACGAAGTCGCGCGCCTGGCGCGCGCCGCCGGGCTCGACGTCGCGCTGTTCCAGGCTGGTGCGACGCCACGCTCAGGCGACGCCGCGACCGCGCGCAAGGCCTGGCTCGACGCGGGCGGCAGGGCGCCCGAGTTCCGCGGTGAACCGCTCGTTGCCGACGTCATCGTCGATGCGCTGTTCGGCATCGGCCTGACGCGCGCCCCGGAGGGCGCCGCGCAGGCGGCGGTGCTGGCCATCAATGCCGCGCGCGTGCAGGGCGCAGGGGTGCTCGCCTTGGACGTGCCCAGCGGCCTCGACGCCGATCGGGGCGTCGCGCCGGGCGACGCCGTGCGCGCCGACCTCACCGTAACGTTCATCGGCGCCAAGCCCGGCCTGCACACGGCCGCGGGTCCGGACTACGCGGGGACGGTGGTGTTCGACGACCTGCAGGTGCCGCCCGGCATCCATGAGGGCGTCGAAGCGCACGCCGACGCCCTGCAGCCGGACGCGCTCGGCAACGCATTGCCGCGCCGGGCGCGCACCGCGCACAAGGGCGACATGGGCCACGTGCTGCTGGTGGGCGGCGACTTCGGCATGGCCGGTGCGATCCTGCTCGCCGCGCGTGCCGCGCTGCGCGCGGGCGCGGGCTGGGTCAGCGTGGCCACGCGCGAGGCGCATGCTGCGGCGCTGACCGCGGCGCAGCCCGAACTCATGTGTCACGGCGTCGAGGAGCCGCGGGCGCTGCGCGGCCTGCTCGAGCGCGCCAGCGTGGTTGCGCTGGGCCCCGGGCTCGGCCGCAGCGAGTGGAGCCGCGGCATCTGGAGCCAGGCGATGAGTGCGCCGCAACCGGCCGTGCTCGATGCCGATGCGCTCAACTGGCTCGCCGAAAATCCTTCGCGCCGGGACGATTGGGTGCTGACCCCGCACCCTGGCGAGGCGGCACGCCTGCTCGGCTGCAGCACCGCGCAGGTGCAGGGCGATCGCGCCGCCGGCGCGCGCGAGCTGCGCCGGCGCTACGGCGGGGTCGCCGTGCTCAAGGGCGCCGGCACGCTGGTGCAGGGCCAGGCGCTGGCGCTGTGCCCGTACGGTAACCCGGGGATGGCGGTCGGCGGCATGGGCGACGTGCTGTGCGGCCTTATCGCGGGCCTGCTCGCGCAGGGCCTCGGTCCGGAGAGCGCCGCGCGTACCGGCGTGCTGGCGCACGCGCTGGCCGGCGACCGCGCCGCGGCGCGCGGCGAGCGCGGGCTGGTGCCCAGCGACCTGCTCGGCGAGCTGCGCCCGTTGCTGAATCCTTCATGACCCTGGCGCTCAAGTCCGCCGAGGACACCACGGCGCTCGGCGCCGCCATCGCCTCGGCGCTTGGCGCCCGCGCCGGCGCCGTGATCTACCTGAATGGCCCGCTAGGCGCGGGGAAGACTACGGTTGCCCGCGGCCTGCTGCGGGCGCTGGGGGTGAGCGGCACCATCCGCAGTCCCACCTACACCCTGCTCGAGCCCTATGACTGCGCCGGCCGGACCCTCGTGCATCTCGACCTGTATCGCCTGAAGGATGCGACCGAGCTCGAGCCGCTGGGCCTGCGCGACTACCCGCCGGAGCAGTGCTGGTGGCTGATCGAATGGCCGGAGCGCGCGGCCGTGCGCCTGCCGGCCCCGGACCTCGCCGTCACGCTGGCCCACGACGGCGCTGGCCGGAGCGCCGACCTTGCCGGCCCGCTGTCAAAAATGGTGGCGGCTCGCCTCAATTCACCGCAGGTTAAGGTTCAACAGTAACAATACAGTCCCCAGCTTTGTTTTCATTGGTAAAGTTGCCTGGTCAAGCTTCAGGGAGTATCGTGGGGGTTGGTTGGGGGTGTGGAGATCGCGTGCGCGTATTGCTGGCGTGCCTGATGACTGGAGTGGCGTTCGGCGCCAATGGCGCCGAACTGCGCGACGTACGCGTGTGGGCGGGGCCTGACAGCACGCGCGTCGTGTTCGACCTCGACGCCACGGCGATCCACAACATCTTCACGCTCGAGAATCCGAGCCGCGTCGTGGTGGACCTGCGCGATACGCACCGGGCGGGGGCCCTGGCGGCGCAACTCGAGGGCAAGGGACTGGTGCAGCGCGTGCGGTCGGGTCCGCAGGAGGGCGGAGCGCTGCGCGTCGTGCTCGACCTTTCCGCGTCCGCCAGGCCGAAGACCTTCGCGCTGCAGCCGAACGACAGCTACGGCTATCGCGTGGTCGTGGACCTCGCGTCCGCCGCGCCGGCGGCCGTCACCGCGCCGCCGCTGCCGCGGCCCGAGTTGGCCGAGAAACCGATCGTCATCGCCATCGACGCCGGCCACGGCGGCGAGGATCCGGGCGCGCGCAGCCGCCGCGGGCTGCGCGAAAAAGACGTGTCGCTGGCGCTGGCCCGCCGGCTGGCCACGATGGTGAACGGCGAGCCCGGCCTGCACGCCGTGCTGGTCCGCGATGGCGATTACTACGTCGAGTTGCGCGACCGTATCAGGAAGGCGCAGGACGCCCAGGCCGACTTGTTCATCTCGATCCACGCCAATTCATACCGCGACCCGAGCGTGCGCGGCACCGCGGTCTACGTGCTGTCGCCCAAGGGCGCGACCTCCGAGCACGCCGCGCTGCTGGCCAACCGCGAGAACATGTCCGACCTGATCGGTGGCGTCGAAACCGACAATCGCGACGACCAGACCATGGCGGTGCTGGCCGACATCTTCCAGACCTCGGCGCTCGAGGCCAGCCACGATGCCGGCGGCCGGCTGCTCGAGTCGATGTCGCGGGTCAACACGTTGCAGCGGACCCGCGTGCAGCAGGCCTCGTTCGTCGTGCTCAAGTCCGCGAGCTTCCCGTCGGTGCTGGTCGAGACCGCGTTCCTCACCAACGAGCGCGAGGAGCGGCTGCTGCGCGATCCCTCCTACCAGGACAAGCTGGCGCGCTCGATGCTCGAGGGC
>JANNLM010000240.1:0-2828 GCA_031396825.1 Gammaproteobacteria bacterium
AAGACGCTGTACCCGGACTCGGCCGCCGTGGCGGACAACCTCGAGAAACTGGACGCGCAGAAGAACGACCAGCTCAAGCTGCTCAACACGGCGTTCACCGAGCACGTCGACGCCAACCGCATCTACGAGGACAAGTCGCCGAACATCGTCGAGACCGTCGCGATCGTGCGGCAGATCGACCCGAAGAACGACCTGCTCCAGGACAAGAAGCTGCTCGGCCGCTACACCACCGACGTGCGCACCGCGGCCGAGAACAAGGACTACCTGAACGCCGGCAAGCGCGTGGAAACCGCGGTGAAGGTGTTCCCGGAGGACAAGGACCTGGTGGCGCTGCAACAGAGCGTCAAGCAGGGCTATGAGCTGAAGCTGGCCGAAGCCAGGCAGCGCGAGCTGATGGAGAAGATGACGGCGGCCGAGGCCAAGACCGAGCTGATGAAGCTGGCGAAGAATCCGCTGTTCACCGCTGAATGGCAGGTCAGCGTCAACGCCTCCATGGCCAAGCTGACCGGCGACACGGCGCCGGAAACGATGGCTGCCAAGGTTACGCTCGCCGATGCCTACGCCGGGCAACTCGCCGCGAAGGTCGAGGCCAAGGACCTGGTCGGCGGCCAGATGATCGCCGACAACGCCCGGATGTTCACCGGCATGCCAAACCTGATGAAGGAACTCGGGCGCCTCGGCGAAGCACGCAAGGCGCAGCAGGCGGAAGACGCGCGCAAGGCGGCGGTCGCCGAAGCCGACACTCTGAAGCGCACGCTGAAGGTCAATGCCGACGCCAACGACATTCGGGGCGCGCAGACCGCCCTCGACAAGTTGCGCGCTTTCCTGCCGGCCAACGACCCGTTCCTGTCGGGCGATGGCCCGAAGGCTTTGGGCCAGGCTTACCTGCGGCAGGCCAACAAGCAGGCCGAGCAGGGCCGTTACGACAGCGCGCTCAAGTTCGTGCAGGACGGCCTCAAGGCCGCGCCCGGCCTCTCGGAGCTGAAACAGGCGGAGGGCACGTTCAAGCTGGAAGGCAACGTGCAGGCGCTGACGACCGCCGCCGGCGACCCGACCACGGCCAACGCGGACAAGGTCAAGGCCGCGTTCGAGACCGTGCGCGTCGCCGACGCCACGCGTTACGGCAAGGTCTACAACGACGTGCAGACCACGCTGATCAGCCGCCTGACGTCGCTGGCCAGGACCGATCCGGCCGCGACCAAGAAGGCCCAGACCGAGTGGCTGAAGGTGTTCCCGCAGAACACCCAGCTCTCCGGGCTCGTCATTCCGGAGGCGACGGCGTCGACCACGACCGCGGCCGCTGCGACCAGCTCGCCGTCGACGAGCCTGCCGTCCGAGGCGCGCAAGGCGCGCCGCGCGCCGGGCGTGGACACCTGCAGCCCGAGCTTCTCGACCTTCGGCAAGAGCGCTCGCGCGACCTGCCAGGACGACGTCTCCGGCGCACCGGGCCCGCGCCTGGTGGTGATCCCGAATCCGGCCGGCGGCTATCTCGCCATCACCAAGTACGAGATCACGGTCGCCCAGTTCAACGCGTTCTGCACCGCCACCGGCAAGTGCAAGGCGGAGAGCGGCAACGACGCGCTGCCGCGCACCAACATGAGCCTCGCGCTCGCCAAGGGCTACGCCTCCTGGCTGTCGGAGACGACCGGCTTCACCTATCGCGTGCCGACCGATGGCGAGTGGCTGCAGGCGGCGAACGCCGGCGGCGCCGGCGTCGGCGACGCCAGCGGCTTCAACTGCATCGTGATGGCGGGCGGTTCGCAGATCAAAGGCGGGCTGGCGGTGCCAGCCACCTCGGGCAGCGCGAATCCCTGGGGCCTGGTCAACGCGGTCGGCAACGTCGCGGAGTACATCGAGGGTGGCCAGGTACGCGGTGGGCACTTCAATGTTCCGACCAGCCGCTGCGGCGTCGACACGCGCGAAGGCGGCGGTGAGGCTGGCACTATCGGCCTGCGTCTCGTCAGAGAGATGGGCTGACGCTGGCATGAGCCATGAGGCGCGGATCAACGATGCGCTGAGACAGCTGGGCGAGGAATATCGCCTCGGCATGGTTCAGCCTGAGGAATACCGCGCGCGGCGCCGCATGCTGCTGGAGAGCTGGAACGAGCGCGACGTGACGACGTCGCCGGGCTCGCTGAAGTCGAAGTTGCCGCCGTTGCTGCCGCCGAACCAGCGCGCGGCGGTGCAGGCCGACAACAAGAACATGCCCAAGCTCATCGTCATCGGGCTTGCCGTGCTGGTCGCCATCGCCGCCAGCGCCTACCTGACGTTCGGACCGAAGAAGGCAGCGGTGGCGCCTGCTGCGGTGCCGGCGACGGCGCCGCCGAGCGCGGCGGTCCTTGCGGCACGCAAGGCCGCGGAGGATTTCCTGGCGCTCAATGCGTGGGAGGCGGCGCAGGTGGAACTCGTGCTGCAGCAGTGGCGCGCGCTGTCGCCGGAAGATCGCGTCCGCGCCCGCGAGGAGCCCGCCATTCGCACCTTGCGTTACCAACTCGACCAGAACATCCAGGCGGAATCGCAGCTGGTTGCGCCCGATGCGTCGCCGGAAGACCGGCAGCGCCTCGACTTGCTCGCACGATTCGCTGAAGAACTGGATAACTAGTCATGTTTAACGCTGTTTGGGTCGGTATACTGCGCGCCTTGGCCGTGCGTTCTGGACGTCGCCAAGCCTGAGGGGGGTCGAAAGAAGGGGGAGCTGTGTCCTTGCGGCACGCTGTTTTTTTCTGCGCTCTTGTTCTGGGATCTGCGTCGCTTGCGGCGCAGGCACAGGAATGCCCGGTTGAAGATCCGGGCTGTGCCGGACCCGGCTGCCCGCTCCAGAAACTTCC
>JANNLM010000282.1:0-15554 GCA_031396825.1 Gammaproteobacteria bacterium
CGTGGCGATCGGGTACACGGCGAAGGCGTGCTGCGAGAACATCGAGGCGCGGCCCGGCCCCAGGAACACGCGCGCGATGAATTCGAGGATGTCGTTGCTGCCGTTGCCGAGCGTGATGCGCTCGGGCTCGATGCCGTGCAGCTCGGCCAGCTTCTTCTTCAGGCGGAAGCCGCTGCCGTCCGGGTAGCGCTCGAGGTGGCCGGCCATGGCGGCTGCCAGGGCCGCGCGCACTTTCGGGCTGATGCCCAGCGGGTTCTCGTTGCTGGCCAGCTTCACCGCGTCGGCCACGCCGAGGCGGCGCTGCAGCTCCTCGATCGGCATGCCGGGCTCGTACGGCGCCAGCGCGCGCACGCCGGCCAGCGCGTTCCTCACGAATGCCGGCGCGTCACTCATACCACCGCCCTGGGGTACGAGCCGAGGATGCGGAAGTAGGCGGCGCGCGACTGCACCAGCTCCAGCGCCGGCTTGACCTTCGCGTCGCCCTGGTGCCCCTCGAGGTCGATGAAGAAGTTGTAGTCCCAGGCCGCGCGGCGGCTCGGCCGCGACTCGATCTTGGTCAGGCTGATGCCCGACTGCGAGAACGGCTCGAGCAGCTCGAACAGCGCGCCGGAGCGGTTCTTGTGCGCCGACATCACCAGCGAGGTCATGTCGCGCCCGGTCGCCTCGGGATCCTGCCGGCCGATGACCAGGAAGCGCGTGGTGTTGTTCGGATCATCCTCGATGTTCGACGCCAGCGTGCCCAGCTTGTACAGCTCGGCTGCCGCGGCGCCGGCGATGGCGGCGCCCTTGCCGCTCTTGCGCACCATCTGCGCCGCCAGCCCGTTGCTGGCGACCGCGATGCGCTCGGCCTTCGGCAGCTTGGCGTCGAGCCAGCGCCGGCACTGCGCGAACGACTGCGCGTGGGCGAATACCTGGCGGATCTGCTCGCGTTTCTTGTGCTTCGACAGCAGGTGGTGGTGCACCGGCAGCCAGACCTCGCCGCAGATGGTCAGCGGCGTCGCCGCCAGCAGGTCGAGCGTGCTGCTGACCACGCCTTCCGTTGAATTCTCGATCGGCACCACGCCGTAAGTGGCGGCGCCCGACTCGACGTCGCGGAAAATCTCGTCGATGGCGTTGGCGACGCGCGCGCTGACCTGGTGGCCAAAGTGCTTGTAGACGGCGGCCTGCGTGTAGGTGCCCTCGGGGCCAAGGTAGGACACCGCCAGCGGCGACTCCAGCGCCAGGCATGCCGACATCACTTCGCGCATGAGCCGGGCCATCACGTCGTCGGGCAACGGGCTCTTCAAGTCCCGGTTGCGCGCGATCGCGCGGCGCAGCACCTCGGCCTCGCGCGCCGGGCGGTAGTGGTCGTTCGGCGCGCCCGCGACCGCCTTGATCTGGCGGATGTCGAGCGCGACGCGCGCGCGCTCGGCGATCAGCTTCTGGATCTGCTGGTCGAGGTCATCGATGCGCGCCCGCGCCTTCTTCAGGTCCGCCGGCGCAGTCATGCCGCGCCTTTGCCGTTGCTCAGCGCGCGGATCGACAGCACGCCGTGGATCGCGGAGATCTCGGTGCAGACTTCCGGCGGGATCGCGCCGTCGACGTCCACCAGCGTGTAGGCCAGCTCGCCGCGCGACTTGTTCAGCAGGTCGGCGATGTTGAGCTTGTGCTTGGCCAGCGCGGTGGTGATCTGGCCGACCATGTTCGGCACGTTGGCGTTGGCGATGCACAGGCGCGTGGCGCCCGACACCGGCGGCAGGATCGCCTCCGGGAAGTTCACCGAGTTGCGGATGTTGCCGTTCTCGAGGAAGTCGCGCAGTTGCTCGGCCACCATCACGGCGCAGTTGTCCTCGGCCTCGCCGGTCGAGGCGCCGAGGTGCGGCAGCGTGACCACGCGCGGGTGCCGGTACAGGGTGTTGGTCGGGAAATCGCAGACGTAGGCATGGAGTTTCCCCTCGTCCAGGCCGGCCTTGACCGCGCCCTCGTCGACCACGCCCTCGCGCGCAAAATTGAGCACGGTGGTGCCCTTCTTCATCAGCTTGATGCGGGCGGGATTGATCAGGTGCCGGGTGGCGTCGAGCAGCGGCACGTGGATGGTGATGAGGTCGGAGCGCGCCATCAGGTCGTCCACCGACACCGCCTGCTGCACCGCCGAGTTCATCTGCCAGGCGTTCTGCACCGTGATCGCCGGGTCGTAGCCCAGCACGCGCATGCCGAGGTCGATGGCCGCGTTGGCCACTTTCACCCCGATCGCGCCGAGGCCGATCACGCCGAGCGTCTTGCCCGGCAGCTCGAAGCCGACGAACTTCTTCTTGCCCTCCTCCACCGCCGCGTGCAGCGCCTTGTCGTCGCCCGCCAGCGTCTGCGTGAAGCTCCAGGCCGGGATCAGGTTGCGCGCGGCGAGGAACATGCCGGCCAGCACCAGCTCCTTGACCGCGTTGGCATTGGCGCCCGGCGCGTTGAACACCGGCACGCCCCGCTCGCTCATCGCCTTGACCGGGATGTTGTTGGTGCCCGCGCCGGCGCGGCCGATGGCCTTGACCGATTTCGGGATCTCGACCTTGTGCATGTCGGCCGAGCGCACCATCACGGCGTCGGGGTTGACCAGCGTCGAGGCGACTTCGTAACGGTCGCGCGGCAGCCGCTCGAGCCCGAGCACGGAGATGTTGTTCAGCGTTTGAATCTTGAACACGAGGCTGGCACCGGTCGCGCGCCCTGGGGCGCTTAAGGGGGCGCTATTGTTGCAGCGCAGCGCAAGCCGTGCAAAGAAGCCGCCCTAGCCGCGGGCGCGCGCGAACTCCTTCATGTACTCCACCAGCGCCTTGACGCCCGCCTCGGGCATGGCGTTGTAGAGGCTCGCGCGCATGCCGCCGACCGAGCGGTGGCCCTTCAGGCCGTCGAGCTGCGCAGCCTTGGCGCCCTTGAGGAAGTCGGCGTCCAGCGCCTCATTGGGCAGCGTGAACACGACGTTCATCCACGAGCGCGCGTCCTTCGCGACCGGGTTCTTGTAAAACGACTGGCCGCTGTCGAGGTAGTCGTAGAGCAGTCCGGCCTTGCGCCGGTTGATCTGCGCCATGCCCGGCAGGCCACCGACGCCCTTGATCCACTTGAACACCAGGCCGGCGATGTACCAGGAGAAGGTTGGCGGCGTGTTCAGCATCGACTCGGCTTCGGCGACTTGCTTGTAATCGAACACGCTCGGCAGGGCCGGGTGCACCTGGCCGATCAAGTCATCGCGCACGATGACGAAGGTGATGCCCGAGGGGCCGGCGTTTTTCTGCGCGCCGGCGTAGATCAGGCCGAACTTCGACACGTCGATCGGCCGCGACAGGAACGACGAGGAGAAATCCGCCACCAGAGGCACGCTGCCGGACTCCGGCACGAACTGGAATTCCACGCCTTCGATGGTCTCGTTGGGCGTGTAGTGCAGGTACGCGGCGTTCGGGTCGAGCTTCCAGCCCCTGGCATCCGGGATGTGGTTGTACTTCTCGTCGGGACACCTGGCGGCGACGTTGACCTTGCAGTACTTCGCCGCTTCCTTGGCCGCTTTCTTGCCCCAGGCGCCGTTGACGATGTAGTCCGCGCCAGCCTTGCCGCGCAGCAGGTTCATGGGCACGGCCGCGAACTGCGTCGTGGCGCCGCCCTGCAGGAACAGGACCTTGTAGCTGGCCGGCACCCCCAGCAGCTCGCGCAGGTCCTTCTCGGCCTCGGCGGCGATGGACATGAACGGCTTGTCGCGATGCGACATCTCCATCACTGACATGCCGGTGCCGCGCCAGTCGAGCAACTCGTCGCGCACCTGTTCCAGCACGGATTGCGCCAGCGTCGCGGGGCCGGCCGCAAAGTTGAACACGCGTTTCATCGAGGGTTCCTGGACGTCTTGAGGTTGCTGAAGGCCGCTCTCTCAGGCTGCTGGCGGCTCGGTCGGGGCTCCACTGCCCTCGTGATTGTCGGTGTCGCCCCCGCCGTTATCGACCCCGTTGTTATCAACACTCTCGGGCTCGATGCGGTCGAGGCCGACCAGGCGGTCGTTTTCGTCCGGGCGCATGACGCGCACGCCCTGGGTATTGCGCCCTTGCACGCTGATTTCCTTCGCGCCGGTGCGGATCAGGGTGCCGCCCTCGGAGATCAGCATGACCTCGTCGTTCTCGTGCACTTCGATCGCGCCGATCAGCTTGCCGGACTTGTCGGTCAGGTTCTGGGCGATGACGCCCTGCCCGCCGCGGCCGTGCACCGGGTACTCGTCGATCCGGGTGCGCTTGCCCATGCCGAACTCCGACACGGTCAGGATGTCGCCGCCGCCGCTGGCGAAGCCAGCGGTCCCATTGTGGCCGGCGACGATCAGCCCAATGACCTTTTCACCTTCTTTCAAACGCATGCCGATGACGCCGGTGGCCTGGCGGCCCATGGCGCGCACGTCGTCCTCGTGAAAGCGAATTGCGCGGCCGCCATCACAAAATAGAAGGACGTCGTTTGTTCCATTGGTCAGCGCCACGTCCACCAGCGCGTCGTCCGAGCGCAGTTCGACCGCGATGATGCCGTTGGCGCGGATGTGCGAGTAGTCCTCGAGCGCGGTCTTCTTGACCGTGCCCAGGCGGGTCGCCGCAAACACGTAGTTGCCCGGCGCGAAATCCTTGATCGGCAGCACCGCGGAGATCTTTTCGTTGGCCTCCAGCGGCAGCAGGTTGACGAACGGCTTGCCGCGCGCGCCGCGCGCGCCGACCGGCAACTCGAACACGCGCAGCTTGTAGACCTTGCCCAGCGAGCTGAAGCACAGCAGCGTGTCGTGGGTGTGCGCGATCCACAGCCGGTCGACGAAATCCTCTTCCTTGGTGGTCGCAGCCATCTTGCCGCGCCCGCCGCGCTTCTGCGCGCGGTATTCGTCGAGCGGCTGGGTCTTGACGTAGCCCTCGTGCGACAGCGTCACGACCATGTCCTGCGGCGTGACCAGGTCCTCGCGGTTGAGATTGACCGCGCCCTCGCTGATCTCGGTGCGGCGCTCGTCGCCGTACTGGTCCTTGATCTCGAGCAGCTCGGCGCGGATCACGGCCAGCAGCCTGGGCTCGTTGCCCAGGATGTCGAGGTGATCGACGATGGCGTCGAGGATCTCCTTGAACTCCTGGATGATCTTGTCCTGCTCCAGCCCGGTCAGGCGGTGCAGCTTGAGGTCGAGGATCGCGATGGCCTGCGTCTCGGACAGGCGGTAGCCGCCCTGGGCCAGGCCAAACTCCGCCGCCAGGTCCGCCGGGCGCGAATTGGCCGCGCCGGTACGTTCCAGCATCGCCGTCACCGCGCCGGGCTTCCACAGCTTCGCCATCAGCCCGCTCCTGGCTTCACCCGGGTTGGCGGCGCGCTTGATCAGCGCGATGACCTCGTCGATGTTGGCCAGCGCCACGGCCAGGCCTTCGAGGACGTGCGCGCGCTTGCGCGCCTCCCTGAGCAGGTAACGCGTGCGGCGTGTGACGACCTCGCGGCGGTGCCGCAGGAAGATCGACAGCAGCGCCTTCAGGCCGAGCGTCCGCGGCTGGCCCTCGTCGAGCGCGACCATGTTGATGCTGAAGCTGTCCTGCAGCTGGGTGTGCTGGAACAGGTTGTTCAGCACGACCTCGGCGTTCTCGCCGCGGCGCAGCTCGATCACCATGCGCAGGCCGTCCTTGTCGGACTCGTCGCGCAACTCGGAGATGCCCTCGACCTTCTTGTCCTTGACCAGCTCGGCGATCTTCTCGAGGCAGCGCGCCTTGTTCACCTGGTACGGCAGCTCGGTGACGATGATCGACTGGCGTTCCTTGGCGATGTCCTCGAAGTGCGTGCGCGCGCGGATCACGATGCGGCCGCGGCCGCTGGAGTACGCGTCGACCAGGCCGTTGGCGTCGAGCAGGATGCCGGCGGTCGGGAAATCGGGCGCCGGCACCAGCTTCATCAGGCCGGCCAGGTCGATCTCGGGGTTGTCGATCATCGCCACGCACGCGTCGATGACTTCACCGAGGTTGTGCGGCGGGATGTTGGTGGCCATGCCGACGGCGATGCCGGCCGAGCCGTTCACCAGCAGCTGCGGGATGCGGGCCGGCAGCACCGAGGGCTCGGACTCCGACTCGTCGTAGTTCGGCACGAAATCGACGGTGTCCTTGTCGATGTCGGCCAGCAGTTCGTGCGCCAGGCGCGCCATGCGCACCTCGGTGTAGCGCATCGCCGCGGGAGCGTCGCCGTCGACCGAGCCGAAGTTGCCCTGGCCGTCGACCAGCACGTAGCGCATGGAGAATTCCTGCGCCATGCGCACCATCGTGTCGTACACGGCGGTGTCGCCGTGCGGATGGTACTTACCGATCACGTCGCCGACGATGCGCGCGGATTTCTTGTAGGCCTTGTTCCAGTCGTTGCCGAGTTCGCGCATCGCGAACAGCACCCGGCGGTGCACCGGCTTGAGTCCGTCGCGGGCATCCGGGAGGGCTCGTCCGACGATCACGCTCATGGCGTAATCGAGGTAGCTGCGCCGCATCTCGTCCTCGAGATTGACGGTCAGTAATTCTTTAGCGATTTCAGACATTTAGTAGGTTTTGGAAAAAGATAAAGCGCCCCCCCGGCGCGTGGCCAAATTCTACCGGATATTTGCCGCGAGTTGGGGCAAAAAAAGACTTGATTTCAGCGCTTGCTTCGGGTCTTTTTTGCGACTTTTTTTGGCCGCGTCGCGGCCTTCGCCTGACCTCCGCCGAGCAGGCGGCGGATGGCGGCCACCGAGGGCTTCCGGATCGCTCCTTTCTCGCAGACCAGAGCCGTGATCAGCGCGGCCGGAGTGACGTCGAACACCGGGTTGAAGGCCTCGGTGTTGGCCGGCGCCACCGCGGCGCCGCGGAACTCGGTCAGTTCCTGGGCCGCCCGCTCCTCGATGTGGATGTCGGCGCCCTTCTTGCAGCGCGGGTCGAAGGTGCCGGTGGGGGCCACCACCATGAACTTGACCCGGTGGCGTTTTGCCGCCACGGCCAGGGCATAGGTCCCGATCTTGTTGGCGGTGTCGCCGTTGGCGGCGATGCGGTCGGCGCCGACGATGACCCAGTCGATGTCGTGCTGCGCCATGAGCCAGGCTGCCGCGCCGTCGGCAATCAGCCGCACCGGGATCTGCTCCTTCTGCAGCTCCCAGGCGGTCAGGCGGGCGCCCTGCAGCCAGGGCCGCGTTTCGGTCGCGTAGACCTGGGCGATCTTGCCCTGCGCGTGCGCGGTACGGATCACGCCCAGCGCGGTGCCGTGGCCGCCGGTGGCCAGCGCGCCGGTGTTGCAGTGGGTCAGCACCCGCGCCCCGCGCGGCAGCAAGTCCGCGCCGAACGCGGCCATGCGCCGGTTCTGCCCGAGGTCCTCGGCGTGGATCGCCTGTGCTTCCGCCAGCACGGACTCGGCCGAGGGGTCCTTCAGCCGGCGCAAGCGCTCGAGCACCCAGCGCAGGTTCACGGCCGTGGGCCGCGAACGCGCCAGCACCGTTTCGGCCATGTCGTACGAGCCCGGATCGGCGCGCAGCGCCAGTGCCATGCCATAGCCCGCCGCGATACCGATGGCCGGCGCGCCACGCACCGCCATCTCGTGGATCGCGCGCGCGACCCCTTCGGCCGTGCGGCACTCGAGCCAGCGCTCTTCATGCGGCAGCGCGCGCTGGTCGAGCAGGCGCAGGCGGTCGCCCGCCCAGACGATGGGGGTCACCACCCGCCCCGTCACAACCGCCCCGCCACAACCGTGTTTGTCATAATGCCGCGCATTCTAAGCATTCCCTCCCGATGCAAGACGCCGACCTGATCGTGCTGCCGCGCTGGCTCGTGCCCATCGAGCCGGCAGGCGCCGTGCTCGAGGAGCATGCGCTGGTGGTGCGCGACGGCCGCATCGCCGCCGTCCTGCCGGCCGCCGCCGCCAGGCAACAGTGGCGCGCGGGAGAGACGCTCGCGCTGCCCGGCCACGCGGTGATGCCCGGGCTGGTCAACCTCCATACGCACGCGGCAATGTCGCTGCTGCGCGGCCTGGCCGATGACCTGCCGCTGATGGACTGGCTGCAGAACCACATCTGGCCGGCCGAGGGCGCGCACGTCAGCCGGCAGTTCTGCGAAGACGGCGTGCGGCTGGCCTGCGCGGAGTTCATTCGCGGCGGCATCACCTGTTTCAACGACATGTACATGTTCCCGGACGCGACCGCTGCGGTCGCCTCGCGCGCCGGCCTGCGCGCCGCGGTCGGCCTGATCGTGCTGGACTTCCCGACCGCCTGGGCACAGCCCGGCGAGTACATCCACAAGGGCCTCGAACTGCACGACCAGCTCAAGGGCGAGCCGCTGGTGCGAACGGTGTTCGCGCCGCACGCGCCGTACACGGTCTCCGACGGGCCGCTCGAGGAAGTGCGCAAGTACGCCGCCGAGCTCGGCATCCCGATCCACATGCACGTGCACGAGACCGCCGGCGAGGTCGAGCTGGCGGTGCAATCGTCCGGCAAACGTCCCTGGCAAAGGCTCAAGGACCTCGGCCTGGTCGGCCCGGACCTCATCGCCGTCCACATGACGCAACTGACCGACGCCGAGATCGCCGACTGCGCGCGGCACGGCGTCACCGTCGCGCACTGCCCCGAGTCGAACCTCAAGCTCGCAAGCGGCTTCTGCCCGGTCGACAAGCTGCTCAAGGCCGGCGTCAACGTCGCGCTCGGCACCGACGGCGCCGCCAGCAACAACGACCTCGACCTGCTCGGCGAGATGCGCACCGCCGCGCTGCTGGCCAAGGGCGTGGCCAACGACGCGCGCGCCCTGCCCGCCGCATCCGCGCTGCACATGGCCACGCTGGCCGGCGCCAAGGCGCTCGGCCTCGACGGCGAGATCGGCTCGCTCAAGGCCGGCAAGGCCGCCGACTTCATCGCGCTCGACCTCGCCGAGGTCAGCACGCAGCCGCTGTACAGCGTGATCTCGCAGCTGGTCTATGCCAGCGCGCGCCACCAGGTCACCGACGTATTCGTCGCCGGCCGCGCGCTGATGCGCGAGCGCAAGCTGCTCACGGTGGATGAGCCTGCGGCGATCGCGGTGGCCCAGCAGTGGCGCGTCAGGATCCGCCCGTGAGCGGCAACGTCGACGCGGCCGAGATCGCGCGCTTCGACCAGATCGCGGCGCGCTGGTGGGACCCCCGCGGCGAGATGGCGCCGCTGCACGTGATCAACCCCGTGCGCGCGCGCTACATCGAGCAGGCCGCCGGCGCACTCGCCGGAAAGACCGCGGTGGACATCGGCTGCGGCGGCGGATTGCTGAGCGAAGCGCTCGCCGCGCGCGGCGCCACCGTCACCGGCGTGGATCTCGCCGAGGACGTGCTCGCCGCGGCGCGGGCACACCTCAAGGTCTCGAAGCTCAAGGTGGATTACCGCGCGGTCGCCGCCGAAGCGCTGGCCGCCGAGCAGCCCGGCGCCTACGACCTGGTCACCTGCCTCGAGATGCTCGAGCACGTGCCCGATCCCGCCTCGGTGGTCGCCGCCTGCGCCAAGCTGGCCAGGCCCGGCGCGCCGGTGGTGTTCTCCACCATCAACCGCAACCCCAAGGCCTGGACGCTGGCCATCGTCGCCGCCGAATACGTGCTCGGCCTGCTGCCGCGCGGCACGCACGACTACGCCAAGCTGATCCGGCCCTCGGAACTCGCGCGCTGGGCCGAGGCCGCCGGGCTCGAGGTGATGGAAATCCGGGGCCTGACCTACAACCCGCTGCTGAAGACCGCGCAACTGTCCGACGACTGCGACGTGAACTACCTGATGCTGTGCAAACGGCGCAAGGAATGATGCGGCCGCGCGCAGTGCTGTTCGACCTCGACGGCACGCTGGTGGACACCGCCCCGGACCTCGGTTACGCCGCCAATCGGGTCCGCGCGGACGCCGGCCTGGCGCCGCTGCCGGTCGCGGACTATCGGCCGGTCGCTTCGGCCGGCGCGCGCGGCCTGCTCAAGGTCGCCTTCGGCATCGATCCCGACCACGCCGATTTCCCGGCGCGGCGCGAGAGCTTCCTCGCCCACTACCGCACGCACCTGGCGCGCGAATCGCGGCCGTTCGACGGCGTCGAGCGCGCGCTGGCCGCGTTCGAGCAGCGTGGCATCGCCTGGGGCGTGGTCACCAACAAACCGCAGTGGCTGACCGATCCGCTGATGGTCGCGCTCGGCCTGGCGGGCCGTTCGGCCGTCACGCTCGGCGCGCAGGAGGGCCTCAAGCCCAAGCCCGCGCCCGACGCGCTGCTGATGGCCTGCGCCGCGCTCGGGCTGAAAGCCGCGGATTGCGTTTACGTTGGCGACGACCGGCGCGACATCGACGCCGCACGCGCGGCCGGCATGCCGGTGCTCGCCGCGGCCTGGGGTTACGTCGGCCACGGCGAGCCGATCGAGCGCTGGGGCGCCGATGAGATCCTGCCCGCGCCGGCCGACCTGTTGAAACTGTGCGCATGACCGCGGTACCGGCGGCCGCCGCGCGCGCCGACCTGCTCGCCGGGCGCATCGTGCTCGTCACCGGCGCCGGCGACGGCCTGGGCCGCGCCACGGCGCTGCGCTGCGCCCAGCACGGCGCCACCGTCGTGCTGCTGGGCCGCACCGTCGCCAAGCTCGAGAAGGTTTACGACGAGATCCTCGCCGCCGGCCTCGCCGAAGCCGCGCTGTATCCGCTGAACCTCGCCGGCGCGACCTGGAACGACTACGGGCAGCTCGCCGGCACGCTGGAGCGCGAGTTCGGCCGGCTCGACGGGCTGGCGCATTGCGCGGCGCACTTCAAGAGCTTCGCACCGCTGGCGACGCTCGAGCCGAAGGACTGGCTCGAGAGCCTGCAGGTCAACCTCACCGCGGCCTTCGCGCTGACGCGCCATTGCCTGCCGTTGCTGGAGCAGTCCGGCTCGGCCTCGGTGGTGCTGGTGTCGGACGCCTGCGGCCGCAAGGGCAAGGCCTTCGCCGGCGCCTACGGCGTGGCCAAGTTCGCGCTCGAGGGACTGATGCAGACCTGGGCCGAGGAACTCGAAGGCGCCGGGCGCGTGCGCGTCAACACGCTCGACCCCGGCCCGATGGAGACCGCGCTGCGGCGCAAGGGCTACACGCAAGGCCAGGCGGCGCCGCCGCCGGATGCCGCCGCGAGCGCCTTGCTGTGGCTGCTCGGGCCGGACAGCGCCCCGGCCACGGGAACGGCGTTCAGCCTTCCCGCGTGATGGTCGGCGCGCGCCGGCCGCGCGACGACGGCGCCGCGGCCGACGGCAGCAGCAGCGTCACCACGCGGTTGCGGCCTTTCTCCTTGGCCTCGTAGAGCGCCTCGTCCGCACGCTGCACCATGTCGGCCAGCGATTCCCCTTCGACCGGCACCAGCGCCACCGCGCCGACGCTGGCGGTCACCCGCCCGCCCGGCGCGTCGCGGTGCGGGATGCGCAGCGCCTGCACCGCGCCGCGCACCTGGTCGGCGAGCGAGCGCAGCGACTGCGGCTGGATGTCGTGCCAGTAGCCGACGAACTCCTCGCCGCCGTAGCGCGCCACGAAATCCATCGGCCGCTTGAACTCGTTGCGCAGGGCGCCCGCCACCGCGCGCAGGCAGACGTCGCCCTGGACGTGGCCGTAGCGGTCGTTGAACGGCTTGAAGTGGTCCACGTCGAGCAGCATCACGCCGATGCAGAGGCGCTCGCGCGCCGCCAGCTTCAGGCTGCGCTGCATCTGCTGGAAGAACGCCATGCGGTTGAACAGGCCGGTCAAGCCGTCCTGCGTGGCGAGCGTGCCGAACAGGCCGCGGCGCAGGAAGCTGTCGCGCTCGAGGCGCTCGATCGAGTACAGCGCGGTGATGCCGATGATCTGGGTCACGCCGACGAAGAACACCTGGTAGCCCCAACCGGCCTTGGCGGCCAGCCCGCTGCTGAGGCTGCCGATGACGTAGATCAGGAAGATGCCGATGCCGCCGGCGAGCGCCGGCCGGAACATCAGGCCGCTGAACACGTACAGGTGGAACGAGACGAGGATCAGGCCCTCGTAGTGCGTATGGACCTGGAGGCGGTACAGCATCACCTCGATCGCGGTGGCGACGATGGCGAACGTGGCGTAGCTCAGCACCGCGAACACCGGCAGCACCACGCGCAGGCGCTCGAAGTAGCTGGCGGTGAGCGTCAGCGCCATCGAGCCGATGACGATGCTGCGGAAGATGGCGCCCCACTCCTGCATGGTGCCGGTCTCGACCTTGAGGCGCACCAGCGCGAAGGCCGTGTAGACGAAGATCACGATGGCGAAGCCGGCACGCAGGCGCCGCTGGTGATGCAGCACGAACTCGTCGCGGAACTCGCGCTCCAGCGCGCGCACGAAGCGCAGCGAGCCGAAGCCCTCGCGCAGCTGGATCGCGTACGGCGACTCCGGCAGGCTGATGCTGGCCTCGTCGTTCACGTCATCCCCACGGCGCGCTGCAACGCGCGGATCTCGTGCGCCTCGAGCTCGCGCCAGCCGGCCGAGCGGATGCCGCGCCCGAGCTCGATCGGCCCGTAGCGCACGCGGATCAGCCGGCTCACCTTGCAGCGCTGCGATTCCCACATCCGGCGCACCAGCCGGTTGCGGCCCTGCTTCACGATCACCTGGAACCAGCGGTTGGCCGCGCCGCCGCCGTCGCCACCCTCGTCGTCGTCATCGCCGCCGCGCGCCGGGCCATCGGAGCGCCAGACCTTCTCGAACTTGCCGGGGCCGTCGTCGAGGCGCACGCCCTCGGTGAGCTCCCGCAGCATGTCGGTGTCCACCTCGCCGAGCACGCGCACCGCGTACTCGCGCTCGACCTCGAAGCTCGGGTGCATGAGGCGGCGCGCCAGCTCGCCGGAGTTGGTGAACAGCAGCAACCCCGAGGTATTGATGTCGAGCCGGCCGATGGCGATCCAGCGCCCGCCCTCGAGCTTCGGCAGCTTGCGGAACACGGTGCGCCGGCCTTCCGGGTCGTCGCGCGTGACGATCTCGCCGGTGCGTTTCTTGTAGGCCAGCACGCGCACGACCTCTTCGCCGCGCGGCAGTGCGATGCCCTTGCCGTCCACCAGCACGCGATCGCCGGGCGCGACTTTCTGGCCGATGGCGGCGCGCTCGCCGTTGACCGTGATGCGGCCCTCGCGGATCAGCGCTTCGATGGCGCGGCGCGAAGCGACGCCCGCCTGCGCCAGGACCTTCTGGATGCGCTCCGGGCTGCCCTTGGGGGCGGCCCTGGCGGCTCCGGCCCCGGGGTTCCTAGTGGACCGTCGCGGACTGGTCCGTTTCATCAGTGGCCTCCGCGACCGACGCCGGTGCCGGCGCGCTCGCGCCGAGGCGCATCAGCGCCGCCTCGAGCTGGGCCGGGTCCTTGATCTCGGGCAGCGTGGGCAGCTCGTCGAGCGACTTCAGGTTGAAGTCGTCGAGGAATTGCGGCGTGGTGCCGAGCAGCGCCGGGCGCCCCGGCACTTCCTTGACGCCGACCTCGCGCACCCAGCCGCGCTCGATCAGCGTCCTGATGATGTTCGGCGACAGCGACACGCCGCGGATCTCCTCGATCTCGCCGCGCGTGATCGGCTGGCGGTAGCAGACCAGCGCCAGCGTCTCGAGCAGCGCGCGCGAGAAGCGCGGCGGACGCTCCTGCCAGAGCTTGCCGACCCAGCCGGCGTAGTCGGCGCGCACCTGCAGGCGGTAACCGCTGGCGACCTCGCGCAGCTCGACCGCGCGCCCGTCGAGCTGCTGGCCCAGCAGCTCCAGCGCGGCCTTCACGTCCTTCTTGGTGATGCCACCCTCGGCCATGAACATGCGGAACAATTGCTCGAGCGACAGCGGCTGGTCGGCCGCGAGCAGCAGGGCTTCGAGGATCTGGGCCAGACGTTCTTTCACTTCCACGAGTTCAGTTCCAATCGGTGACGCCGGCTTCGGCCGGCTCGCTCGGCCGCGCGCGCGCGACCTGGATCAACAGCGGCGCGAACGGCGCCGACTGGTTCAATTCGATCATCGAGCCCTTGACCAGCTCGAGCACGGCCAGCAGGCAGACCACCACGCCGGCGCGGCCTTCGGCCGGGTCGACGATCTCGGCGAACTCGGCCCCCGGCCCTGCCGACACCCGCGCCAGGATGCGCGTCATGCGCTCGCGCACGGACAAGGGCTCGCGCGCCACCTGGTGGCGCGTGAACATTTCGGCGCGCTGCATCGCCTCGCGGAAGGCCTCGAGCAGTTCGCGCACGTGCGGCACCGGCAGCTCGACCGTGGCCTCGACCTTCTCCGGCCGCGCCTGCGCCAGGCTGATCTCGCGGCCCACGCGCGGCAGGCCGTCGAGGCTCTCGGCGGCGCTCTTGAAGCGCTCGTATTCCTGCAGGCGGCGCACCAGGTCCATGCGCGGGTCGCTCTCGATCGCTTCCAGCGCCGGCCGCGGCAGCAGCAGCCGCGACTTGATCTCGGCCAGCATCGCGGCCATGACCAGGTACTCGGCCGCCAGCTCGAGCCGCAGGTCCTGCATCAGCTCGATGTACTGCATGTACTGCTGCGTGATCTTGAGGATCGGGATGTCGAGGATGTTGAGGTTCTGCCGCCGGATCAGGTACAGCAGCAGGTCGAGCGGCCCCTCGAACGCCTCGAGGAACACCTGCAGCGCATCGGGCGGGATGTACAGGTCTTCCGGCATCTTCCCGATCGGCTGGCCGAGGACCTTGGGCCCGGGGGGCGCGTCGGCGGGAGGCAGCATTTCGCTCATTCGGGAATGAAGCCCAGGGCGTCGTGCACGCGCTTGAGCGTGCGGTCGGCGTGCGCGGACGCGCGCTCGGCGCCGTCCTTCAGCACGCGCCTGAGGCCGGCCTCGTCGGCGCGGATGTCCTGGTAGCGCCGCTGCACCGGCTTGAGCGTGTCGATGACCGCCTCGGCCACGCCGGCCTTGAACTTGCCGTAGCCGGCGCCGGCGAAACGCTGCTCGATGGCAGCGAAGGATTCGCCCGTGGTGGCGGAGAGAATGGACATCAGGTTGGCGACCCCCGGCTTGTCGGCACTGTAGCGCACTTCAGAACCGGAATCGGTCACCGCGCGCTTGAACTTTCGCTCCAGCACGTCGGGCGTATCGAGCAGGTAAACGTTGTTGTTTTCATTGTCGTCGGACTTCGACATCTTCGCCGTCGGGTCCTGCAGGCCCATGATGCGCGCGCCGACCTGGGGAATCATCGGTTCGGGCACCGTGAAGATGAATTTGCCTTGCTGGCCGTGGGCGTTGTTGAAGCGCATGGCGACGTCGCGCGCCAGTTCGAGGTGCTGTTTCTGGTCTTCCCCGGTCGGCACGTGCGTCGCCTTGTAGGCAAGAATGTCGGCCGCCTGCAGCACGGGATAGTCGAACAGACCGACCGAGATGTTCTCCGCATCCTTGCCCGACGACTTGTCCTTGAACTGGGTCATCCGCTCGAGCCAGCCCATGCGGGCGACGCAGTTGAAGATCCACGCCAGCTCGACATGCGCCAGCACCGACGACTGTGCGAAGATGATCGAGCGCTTGGGATCAACCCCGGAAGCGATGTAGGCGGCGGCGATCTCGCGCGTTTGCGCGGCGCAACATCGGCCCGGCGTGCATCGAGGTGTGGATTTCATCCCCGGTGCGGTCGAGGAAGCCGGTGTTG
>JANNLM010000297.1:0-2480 GCA_031396825.1 Gammaproteobacteria bacterium
TCTCGATTTCCGGCAGCGCCTGGCGCGAGAGGTACATGCCGTTGGCGTAAGTGACGATGGCCAGGTCCTTGCCGTCGCCATGCACGCCGAGCTTGCCGACCGGCAGCAAGTGGCCAGGTCCCGGATCGGCGTGCATCCACAAGCCGTCGTCGGGCTGGTGCAGGTCGCGCGTGTGGTACAGCGCGATCGGCTCCAGGTACACGACCACGCGCTGCTCCTCGTCGGCGAGGCGGATGGCCTCCTGCAGCAGGCCCACGGCGTCGGCGCCGTTGGACGGGCAGCACACCAGCAGCCCCGGGATGTCGCGCATCACGGCGATGGAATTGTCGTTGTGGAAATGCCCGCCGAAACCTTTCTGGTAGCCCAGCCCGGCGATGCGCACCACCATCGGGTTGGTGTACTGGCCGTTGCTGAAGTACGGCAGCGTCGCGGCTTAGCCGCGGATCTGGTCCTCGGCGTTGTGCAGGTAGGCGAGGTACTGGATCTCGACCACCGGCAGCAGGTTGTTGTGGGCCAGGCCGAGGCCGAGGCCGAGGATGGTCTGCTCGTCGAGCAGCGTGTCGATCACGCGGTGCGCGCCGTGCTTGGCCTGCAGCTTGATGGTCACGCCGTAGACGCCGCCCTTGTGGCCGATGTCTTCGCCCGCCATGACCAGGTGCGGATGCGTGGCGAGCGCGCGGTCGAGCGCGGCGTTGATCAGGCGCGCCAGGGTCGTTTTTTCTCGCCTCTCCCCGCTTGCGGGGGGAGGCCGCCGCGCAGCGGCGGGTGAGGGGCGCTTCGGCGGGATGATCGACGCCATCACCTCCTTCACCGTGCGCAGCTTGGGCCGCGTCAGCGCCTTGTCGGCGGCGCGCTTCACCTCGGCGCCGATGGCGTCGTAACGCTCGACGATCTCGGCCGCGCTCATCGCGCCGTGCTCGAGCGCCAGCGCCGCGCTGTAGAGCAGCGGATCCTGCCGCTCCTGCGCGTCGATCTCCGCGGGCGTGAGGTAACCCTCCTGCGCATCGGCGCCGGCGTGCCCCATCAGGCGCACGCAGCTCATGTGCAGGAACACCGGCTTGCGCGCGCCGCGCGCGAGGCGCTCGGCCTGCCGCGCGGCGCGGTGCGTGTCGAGCAGGTCCAGGCCATCGCAGCTGACGTACTGGAGCGCCGGCCAGCGCTTCACGGTCGCCGCGACCCAGCCCGCCGGCGTCGGCACGGAAACGCCCAGGCCGTTGTCCTCGCACACGAAGATCAGCGGCAGCGGGACACTCTGATAAGCGATCCACGCAGCCGCGTTCAGCGCGCCCTGCGCGGTGGAATGATTCAGCGAAGCGTCGCCGAAGCTGCACACCACCACGCTGTCGGCCGGCCAGGCCGTCGGCACGCCGAGCTTCTTCGCCAGCGGCATGCTGTAGGCGGCGCCTACGGCCTTGGGCAACTGCGAGGCGATGGTGCTGGTCTGCGGCGGCACGGTGAGCACCTTGCTGCCGAGCACCTTGTGGCGGCCGCCGGCGATCGGGTCGTCGCTCGAGGCCACGAACGACAGCAGCATGTCGTAGGTGATGTCGATGCCGGGCACCTGCTTGCTGCGCTGGATGAAGAACGGCGCGTCGCGGTAGTGCAGCAGCGCCGGATCGGTGTGCCGCAGCGCCTTGGCGATGGCGGCGTTGCCCTCGTGGCCCGAGCTGCCGATGGTGTAGAAGCCGACCTTCTGCGCGGAGAGCCGCCGCGCGTGCAGGTCGAGCTGGCGCGACAGCATCTGCGACTCGAACAGCTCGCGCAGCCCGGCGGCGGTCAGGCCGGCATCGTCGAGCGACCACTCGTGGCGCGGACGCGGCAGCGTGCCCTCGCGGACGGACTTGTAGAAGCGTTGCTCCAGCGAGGCGCCGCTTCCGCTGCTTTGCGGCGCCGGGCTGGGGGGACCCCCGGGACCTGGCATGCCGCGAAGTTTATAGGGGGACGGTGATCGTCGGCGGACCTTCGGTCCACGGCGGCATCGGCGCCACCAGCCGCGGGCTCAGCGCGCCCTTCACCTCGCCCAGGTACTCCGCGGCGTTGTTCCAGTCGCGCGTGGCCTGGGTCAACTCATCCTTGGTGCGGCCGACGAAGTTCCACCACATCAGGATCTGCTCGGGAAACGGCGCGCCGCCGACCAGCACGATGCCGGCGTCGCCGGCGCCGGTCACGATCGGCAAGCCGCTGCGGCCCGGCGCGAGGTAAACCAGCGCACCGGGAATCACGCGCTGGCCGGCGATCTCGGCGCGGCCGTGGGTCACGATCACGCCGTGCTCGAACGCGGGATCGAGCGGCAGGGTGGCCAGCGACCCGGCCGGCACCTCGATGTAGGCGCCCATCAACGGCGTGTGGACCGCGGCCTCCGAGCGCGCGCCCATGAACTCTCCCGCCAGCACGCTGACGCGCATGCGGCTGGTCTCGACCAGCGGCACCTTCGGCACGTGCTGGAACGCCGGCGCCATGCGCCGCGCGAAATCGGGCAG
>JANNLM010000308.1:0-6163 GCA_031396825.1 Gammaproteobacteria bacterium
TCGAGGCCGCTGGCCAGCGCGTCGATGTAGTCGCCCAGCTGCACCGAGGCGCCGAGCATCGCGGCGTAGGCGGCCTCGGTCTCCTTGATGCGGCCCTGCAGCAAGTCCTGCAGCGCCAGCTTCATCTCGTCGGTCAGCGCCACCACGCCGGCGAACTGCATCATCGAGGCGGTGCCGCGCACCTGGTGCAGCTCGACCACGGCCTGCTGCAGCGGCAGCTGGTTGGTCGGCGTCTCCATGTGCTGCTCGAGCAGCGTGCGCACGCGGTTCAGGCTCTGCGCGAGTTCTCCCTGCACCCAGTGCAGGCTGGACTGCGTGCTCGGATTGGCGCTCATGGCCGGCTCACCAGCCCGCGCGGTTGAAGGCGTCGCTGGCAGCGACCTTGTGCAGCGACATCGCCAGCCACGGCTGGCTCTCGCGCACGAAAGCGCCGAGCAGGTACGGCGTCAGCAGGCCGGCGTCGGCGGCGAGTTCCTTCTTCTGGTCGGCCGGCGCGAACTGGCGGTAGCCGGAGACTTCGTCCACCAGGAAGCCGGCCGGGACGCGGTCCGAGTTGTAGACCAGGATGCGGCTGTTGCGCGCCAGCGCGTTGTGTTCCTCGCCGATCAGCCGGTGCAGGTCGCACACCGGCAGCAGGCCGCCGCGGACGTTGGCCAGGCCGAGCAGCCAGGGCCGTGAGCCGGGCACGCGCGTCAGCGTCGGCAGCGCGATCACTTCGCGCACTTCTTCGCGCGGCGCCACCAGCCAGCGATCGCCGAGACGGAAGCCCAGGCCGGTCCAGTACTGCGCCGAGCCGGCGGCGAGGTCGACGCGCGCGGTCTGCAAGCGCTGCTCCAGCGCGAGCAGCAGTGCGAACGGGTCGTCCCGCAGCGCCAGCAGATCGGAACTCACTGCGGGCTCACTTCTTCACGTAGGACTTGACCGCCTTCAGGATCTCGTCCTTGGTGAAAGGCTTGGTCAGGTACTGGTCCGAGCCGACGATGCGGCCGCGGGCGCGGTCGAACACGCCGTCCTTGCTCGACAGCATGACCACGGGCGTGCCGCTGAACTTCGGGTTGCCCTTGATCAGCGCGCAGACCTGATAACCGTCCAGGCGCGGCATCATGATGTCGATGAAGATGAGATCGGGGCTGTGGTCCACGATCTTGCCGAGCGCCTCGTAGCCGTCGGAAGCCGTGATCACCGCATACCCTTCGCGCGCCAGCAGTGTCTCCGCGGTGCGCCGGATGGTCTGACTGTCGTCGATGACCATGACCTTCGATCCGGCCTGGTCGCTGGCTGGGCTGGACACTACCCTTTCCCCCTTGCTGGACAGCGAAAACGCGAAGACTTCCTATTGTGCGCTTGAACCCGCCCCCGGCCAAACCTTTTAGCACGTTAGGGCGCTTTCTTGAAGAAGTGCGGCATGATCCAAACGTCGCAACCATCGTTTGCCGCAATGCGGCAATTGCGCCGGAACAGTGCGCTACCATGCGCGTCCCTTCGCTCGCTGCCGGCCCGCATGCTCGCACCCGTTCCGCGCCTGACGACGGCCCAGACCGGGCCGCTGCTCCAGCTTGAGCAGACCCTGCTCAGCCGCGCGCCCGACATCGAAGCCTGGCTGCGCAGCGAGTGGCGCGGCACGCCGGCGCCGTTCTACGGTTCCGTGGACCTGCGCAACGCCGGCTTCAAGCTTGCCCCGGTGGACACCAACCTGTTCCCGGCCGGCTTCAACAACCTGAACCCCGCATTCGAGGCGCTGTGCGTGCAGGCCGTGCAGGTCGCCGTCGAGCGTGTCTGCCCGACCGCCAAGGGCATCCTGCTGGTGCCCGAGAACCACACGCGCAACCTGTACTACCTGGAGAACGTCGCCACGCTCCAGGGGCTGATCCGCAAGGCCGGCTTCAACGTACACATCGGCTCGCTGCTGCCCGACCTCAAGGCGCCGCAGACCCTCGCGCTGCCGTCAGGCCGCTCGCTGACACTCGAGCCACTCAAGCGCGACGGCAGCCGGCTCACGGTGGAGGGCTTCGTGCCCTGCTCGGTGCTGCTCAACAACGACCTGTCCGGCGGCGTGCCGGAGATCCTCAAGGGCGTCGAGCAGCCGATCATGCCGCCGGTCGCGCTGGGCTGGCACAGCCGCCTGAAGACCCAGCACTTCGGCCACTACAGGGACGTCACCACCGAGTTCGGCGAGATGCTCGACCTCGACCCGTGGCTGGTGGACCCGCTGTTCCGCAACTGCGGCGAGATCAACTTCATGAAGCGCGAGGGCGAGGAGTGCCTGATCGGCAACGTCGAACTGCTGCTGGCCGACCTCCGCGCCAAGTACAAGGAATACGGCGTCACGCAAGAGCCGTTCGTGATCGTCAAGGCCGATGCCGGCACCTACGGCATGGGCGTGATGACGGTGCGCAGCGCCGACGACGTGCGCCAGATGAACCGCGACGCGCGCAAGAAGATGGCGGCGACCAAGGAAGGCAAGGAAGTCACCGGCGCGATCATCCAGGAGGGCGTGTACACGTTCGAGACCTGGGGCGAGGAGAAAGCCACGGCCGAGCCGGTGATCTACATGATCGACCACTTCGTGGTCGGCGGGTTCTACCGCGTGCACGGCGGGCGCAGCAACCAGGAAAACCTCAACGCGCCGGGCAGCCGCTTCCAGATGCTGGCGTTCGACGAGTGCTGCAGCCACCCGGACCCGAACTGCGGGCCTGACGAGCGCCCGAACCGCTTCTACGCCTATGGCGTGGTCGCGCGCCTCGCACTGCTGGCGGCGGCGCGCGAGATCGCCCACAGCCGCCACGCGGGCGGCAACGGCAAGGACACCGCTTGAGCCGCATGCTCGGTGTGGTGATGGATCCGATCGGGTCCATCAAGCCCTGCAAGGACACCACGCTGGCGCTGATGCTGGCGGCGCAGGCGCGCGGCTGGACGCTGCTGTACTTCGAGCTCGCCGACCTGTGGCTGCGCGACGGCGCCGCCTACGGCCGCGCGCGTCCGGTGAAGGTGCGCGACGACAAGGCCAGCTGGTTCGATCTCGGCGCGCCGCAGGTGCTGCCGCTGGGCGACGTCGACGCCATCCTGATGCGCAAGGACCCGCCGTTCGACTTCGAGTACGTCGCGGCAACCTGGATCCTCGAGCGCGCCGAGGACGCCGGCGCGCTGGTGGTCAACAAGCCGCGCGCGCTGCGCGACGCCAACGAGAAGGTTTTCATCTCCTGGTTCCCGCAGTGCGCGCCGCCGACGCTGGTCGCGCGCGACCTGACCGAGCTGCGCGCCTTCCATCGCGAGCACGGCTCGATCGTGGTCAAGCCGCTGGCCGGCATGGGCGGCAGCCAGGTGTTCGTGCTGCGCGAGGGCGACGCCAACGCCAGCGTCGTGTACGAGACGCTGACGCGCCAGGGCGCGGCGTACTGCATGGCCCAGCGCTACCTGCCGGAGATCGCCGAGGGCGACAAGCGCATCCTGATGATCGACGGCGAGCCGGTGCCGCAGTGCCTGGCGCGCATCCCGGCCGACGGCGAGACGCGCGGCAACCTGGCCGCCGGCGGCCGCGGCGAGACCCGGCCGCTGACCGAGCGCGACCGCTGGATCGCGCAGCAGGTCGGGCCGAAGCTGAAGGAGATGGGGCTGCTGTTCGTGGGCCTCGACGTGATCGGCGACCACCTGACCGAAATCAACGTCACCAGCCCGACCTGCGCGCGCGAAATCACGCGTGACAGCGGCATCGACATTGCCGGCCAGACCATAGCCGCAATCGAGCGGAAATGCGGCTGAGGCTGCCTTGAGTCCGGGCCCCGGCGGGCGCGATAATAGGGGTATGGCTGAGAACCCATATTTCAACAATCAGTTCTTGGTCGCCATGCCGGGGCTGCTGGACCCCAATTTCAATCATTCCGTCACCCTGCTCTGCGAGCACAACGACCAGGGCGCCCTCGGCCTCGTCATCAACCGCGCGACCGACCTGAAGCTCGCCGACATGCTCGAGCACATGAAGCTCGCCCACCCCGCCCTCGACCCCGTACACCTGGTGCACTGGGGCGGCCCGGTGCAGACCGAGCGCGGCTTCGTCATCCACACCGAGGCCGGCACCTGGGAGTCCACGCTCAAGGTCGCCGACGAGCTGTACATCACGACCTCGAAGGACATCCTGTCCGCCATCGGCCGCGGCGAAGGCCCGCGGCGCTTCCTGGTCGCGCTCGGCTACGCCGGCTGGGCCGCGGGCCAGCTCGAGACCGAGATCAAGGACAACTCCTGGCTCAACACGCCGGTGGACCGCGCCATCCTGTTCGAGGCGCCGGTCGCCGCGCGCTGGGAAGCCGCCACGCGCCTGCTGGGCGTGGACGTCACGCAACTGACCGCCGGGCCGGCGGGCCACGCGTGACGGGGGTCTACCTCGCCTTCGACTACGGCACTAAAAGAATTGGCGTTGCCATCGGCGACGCGGTGACGCGCGCGGCGCGCGGGCTGGGCGCGGTCCCGCAGGACTGGGGCCGGATTGGCCGCCTGCTGGCGGAGTGGTCACCGGCGGCGTGCGTGGTGGGCCTGCCGCTCGGCGAAGGCGGCGAGGAGCAGGCGATCACGAAGCAGGCGCGGCAGTTCGCCAACGAGCTGCGGCAGCGCTTCAAGGGGCCCGTGCACCTGTGCGACGAGCGCTACAGCTCGCGCTCGGCGCGCGACGACCTGCGGGGCGCGCGCGCGTCGGGGGCGATGAAGCGGCGCGTGCGCGAGGGCGACAAGGACAGCGCGGCGGCGCGCATCATCCTCGAGCAGTGGCTCGCGGAGCAGAACGGGACCAAGGCAACGGCATGAAACCAAAGGACGCAGCGGCAGGCGATCCGCAGCTCGACGCGCGCGGGCGGCTGCGCCACCTGCTGAGCGTGGAAGGGCTGTCGAGGGCGCTGCTGACGCAGGTCCTCGACCGCGCCGAGACCTTCGCCGCGGTGCCGTCGAAGAAGCACGACCTGCTGCACGGCAAGACCGTGGTCAACCTGTTCTTCGAGGCCAGCACGCGCACGCGCACCACCTTCGAGCTCGCCGCCAAGCGCCTGTCGGCCGACGTCATCAACCTCGACGTCGCGGCCTCGTCCGCGTCCAAGGGCGAGACCCTGCTCGACACGCTGGCCACGCTGCAGGCGATGCAGGTGGACATGTTCGTGATCCGCCACTCCGCCAGCGGCGCCGCGCACTTCTTCGCCCAGCACGCCTCGCCCGGCGTGTCGGTGCTGAACGCGGGCGACGGCCGCCACGCGCACCCGACGCAGGCGCTGCTCGACATGTTCACCATCCGCAGCCACCTGCGCCGCACCGGCAAGGCGGACTTCGGCAAGCTGCGCGTCGCCATCGTCGGCGACATCCTGCACTCGCGCGTGGCGCGCTCCGACATCCACGCGCTGCGCGCGCTGGGCACGCGCGACATCCGCGTGATCGGCCCGCGCACGCTGATCCCGGCGCACGTCGAGGTGCTCGGCGCCAGGCCCTATTACCGCCTCGACGAGGGGCTGGACGGCGTGGACGTGGTCATCCTGCTGCGCCTGCAGCGCGAGCGCATGAGCGGCTACTACATCCCTTCGCCCGGCGAGTTCTACCGCAGCTTCGGGCTGACGCGCGCGCGCCTCAAGCAACTCGACCCCAGGGCCATCGTCATGCACCCCGGACCGATCAACCGCGGGGTCGAGATCGAGGGCGACGTCGCCTACGGCGAGCGCTCGCTGATCCTGCAGCAGGTCACGCACGGCATCGCGGTGCGCATGGCGGTGATGGCGATGCTGGCCGAACAGAATGAACACGCGGCCGAAGGCCGCGTGCGGACCGGAGCGAAGCGATGAGCGGCTCGCTGCTGATCGCGGGCGCCCGCCTGCTCGACCCGGCGTCGAAGCTCGACGCCACCGGCTTCGTCGCGGTGCGCGACGGCGCCATCGCGCACGTCGGCCGCAAGGCGCCGAAGGGCCGCTTCGACCAGACGGTCAAGGCCGACGGCCTGTGGCTGATGCCTGGCATCGTCGACCTGTGCGCGCGCCTGCGCGAGCCCGGCGCCGCGCACAAGGCCACCATCAAGTCCGAGATGCCCGCCGCGCAGGCCGGCGGCATCACCACGGTCTGCATGCCGCCCGACACGCGCCCGGTGATCGACACCCCCTCGGTCGTGGACCGCATCCAGACGCGCGTGGCGCGCGCGGGC
>JANNLM010000312.1:0-1804 GCA_031396825.1 Gammaproteobacteria bacterium
CCGTGCGAAAATGGCCCTTCCATGGGTAGCACGGTCCTCGATACTTTCCACCCGGCCGTCGCGGGGTGGTTCCGGCAGCGCTTCGGCGAGCCGACCGAAGCGCAGGTCCGTGCCTGGCCGGTCACCGCCGGGGGCGGGCACGCCCTGGTGGCGGCCCCGACCGGCTCGGGCAAGACCCTGGCCGCGTTCCTGTCGGCCATCAACCAGCTGGTCGTGGAGGGACTCGCGCGCGGGCTGGCCGACGAGGTCTACGTCCTCTACGTCTCGCCGCTGAAGGCCCTGTCCAACGACATCCAGAAAAACCTGCAGCAGCCGCTGTCGGGTATCCGCGACGCGCTGCTCGAGTCCGGCATGCCGGACGTGGCGATCCGCGATGCGGTGCGCACCGGCGACACGCCGCAGTCCGAGCGCGAGCGCATGCGCCGGGTGCCGCCGCACATCCTGGTCACCACGCCGGAGTCGCTGTACATCCTGCTGACCTCGGACTCGGGCCGGAAGATGCTCGGCCGCGTGCGCACGGTGATCGTGGACGAACTGCACGCGCTGGCCGCCAACAAGCGCGGCGCGCACCTGATGCTGTCGCTGGAACGGCTCGAGGCGCTGGTTGCGCAGAACGGTGGCAAGTCCCCCATGCGCATCGGCCTGTCGGCGACGGTCAAGCCGGTCGAGGGCATGGCGCAGTTCCTTGTTGGAGCGCCTGTGGGAGCGGCCCATGGCCGCGACTCTTCTTGCACCATCATCGACACCGGCCACGTGCGCGAGCGCGACCTCGCGCTCGAGATCCCGCGCTCACCGCTGGAAGCCGTGATGCCCAACGAAGTCTGGGGCGAACTGTACGACCGCCTCGCCGAACTCATCCGCCAGCACAAGACCACGCTGATCTTCGTCAATCAGCGGCGCCTGGCCGAGCGCGCCGCCAAGCAACTGGCCGAGCGTCTGGGCGAGGAGCACGTCACCGCGCACCACGGCTCGCTGGCGCGCGAGCATCGGCTCAAGGCCGAGCAGCGGCTCAAGGGCGGCGAGCTCAAGGCGCTGGTCGCCACCAGCTCGCTCGAGCTCGGCATCGACATCGGCGACGTGGACCTGGTCTGCCAGCTCGGCTCGCCGCGCTCGATCGCGGCGTTCCTGCAGCGCGTGGGCCGCGCCGGCCACGCCATCGGCGCGATTCCCAAAGGCCGGCTGTTTCCGCTGTCGCTGGACGACTTGACCGAGTGCGCGGCGCTGCTCGACTCCGCGCGCCGCGGCGAGCTCGACCGCATCCGCGTGCCGGCGGCGCCGCTCGACGTGCTGGCGCAGCAGATCGTGGCCGAGGTCGGCTGTCGCGAATGGGGCGAGACCGAGCTCTACGAGCAGCTGCGCCGCGCGCAGCCCTACGCCGAACTGCCGCGCAAGGATTTCGACCAGGTGGTGCAGATGCTGGCCGACGGTTACGCCACGCGCCGCGGCCGGCGCGGCGCGCACCTGCACCACGACGCGGTCAACCACGTGCTGCGCGGGCGGCGCGGCGCCAAGCTCACCGCCGTCACCAACGGCGGCGTGATCCCGGACCAGTTCGATTACGACGTGGTGCTGATGCCCGAGGGCCATCGCGTCGGCACGCTCAACGAGGACTTCTCGTTCGAATCACTGCCCGGCGACATCTTCCAGCTCGGCAACACCTCCTGGCGCATCCTCAAGGTCGAGACCGGCAAGGTCTACGTCGAGGATGCGAAGGGCCAGCCGCCGACGCTGCCGTTCTGGCTCGGCGAGGCGCTCGGGCGCACGGCGGAGCTGTCGGCCTCGGTGTCGCGCATCAACTCAAAAG
>JANNLM010000200.1:0-6350 GCA_031396825.1 Gammaproteobacteria bacterium
CCGGTCTACCAGGACGGCCGCCACGGCGAGCCGGAGCTGCTGGCGTCGTGCTACCGCGAATCGCTGAAGCTGGCCGAGGCGCACGGCTGCGCCTCCATCGCGTTCCCGGCGATCAGCTGCGGGGTGTACGGCTACCCGATCGCGGAGGCCACGGCCATCGCGGTGCGGGAGGTGCGGGCCTTCTGCGCGCAGGCCCGTGCGGTGCGGCAGGTGACGTTTGCGTGCTTCGGCGAAGAGGCGCTGCAGGCCTATCGCCAAACACTTCTGGGCACTCTTCCCGACTGACACCCGTCGCCCCTTGGATTATCGTCACGCCATGGGACTCCGATTTCGCGAGGTCAGCCCGAGCGCCGAGGTGCTCTACCAGACCGTTGCGGGCGAGTCCGTGCTGCTCGACCTGCGCTCGCAGAAGTACTTCGGCCTCAACGAAGTCGGCACGCGGCTCTGGGAACTGTTGCAGCAGAGCCCGGACCTGAGCGTGGCGCGCGACCGGCTGCTCGAAGAGTTCCAGGTCCCCGCCGGGCAGCTCGAGCAGGACCTGAACACCTTGATCGAGAACTTGCTGGCCGCCGGACTGGTGGCCCGTGAGAAAGCTTAGGATTTTCCTGGCGCTGGGCAGCCGCGAGCGTCGCGCGTTCCTGCGCGCGTGGACCGGGTTGTGCCTGGCCAAGCTCGGCCTCGCCGTGATGGGACTGCCGCGGGCACTGAGGCTCATGGCCCGCCCCGCGAAGCCGGATCGCGGCGTGTGCGACAGCCGCCTCGAGGTGAAATGGAACGCCATCGCGGCGCGCTACGTCCCCGGCGGCGCGAGTTGCCTGGTTCGCTCGGTCGCCCTGCTCGGCGTGCTGCGCCGGCGCGGCATCGCCGCCGAGCTGCGCATCGGCGTCGGCGCCGCGAGCCCGGCCCTCGAGGCGCACGCGTGGGTCGAGGTCGGCGGCGTGCCAATCAACGACAGCGACGATGTGACCACCCGCTATCGGCCGTTCAGCGCGCCCTCGCCCGCAAGCTAGGGATTTGTGCTCTACCAGATCTACGGCCTGGTGTTCCGCTCGGCCATCCCGCTGCCCGGCGCCACGCCGGCGCCGGCAGACGCCAACGCCGAGGATTGCATCGACGTCCGCTGCGGCGAGCCTCGCCCGATCCCCGCCGTGCCGCCTGAAGGCGAGTTGCTGCACGAAGAGCGCTACGACGACGGAAGCGGCTGCGCCTACGTCCGCGAGGCAGGCGGCTATCGGCTGCGCTTCTACCGCTACGCCGAGTTCTTCATCTCCGGCGACCTGCGCAGCATCCACGCCTGGGTCGGCGTCGGAGAAGACCCGGAAGGACTGACGATCTATCTCGCGGGCCACGTCGCGGCATTCCTGCTGGCCATGAAGGGCTACACCGCGCTGCATGCGAGCGCGGTGGCCGGCCCGCAACGCATTCTGATGATCCTGGGGCACCGCTGCTACGGGAAGTCCACGCTCGCCGCCGCGCTGTGCCGGCAGGGCTTCGAGCTGTTCACCGACGACCTGATGCCGCTGACCCTGTCGGCCGAGCGCGTGGTGGCGCACCGCGGCGCGCACACGCTGCGCTTGAGGCCGCACGCCGCCGAGCGGCTGGCGCTGTCGAGTCCGCTCACACCCAGCTGCGACGGACGGCTCCTGCACCGCCCGGCGTTCGCCCGGTCGGAGCGGATGGAGCTCGGCGCCATCGTCTGCCTGAAACCCTCCGAGCAGGAAGCACCGGCCCGCGCGCGCCGGCTGCCGCCGCTGGATGCGTTCGGCGAGTTGCTGGCCCACTCGCGCGACGCCAGGTTCAAGGCGCCGGGCGCGCTGGGGGCGGACCTGGCCGTGCACGCGGAACTGGCCCGCTCGGTGCCGTGCCACGAACTGCGCGTGAACTGGGGCAGCGAGTCTCCCGCGAACGTGGCGGCCGCGGTGGCGGGCCTGCTGTGATCGAGCCCCTCACCAATGTCCTGGTCGCGCAGGAGCCCGACGCCGCGCGCGGCGTGGCGTTGTGCGCCAGGCTGCGCGAGAGCGGCGAGTTCGACTCCGTAGCCGCACAGGGCGCGTGGGTTGTCGCCTTGAAGCGCTTGCCAGATACGATCGCGGACGACGACACCTGGCGCGGCCACGGCTTCATCTTCGCCGAGGGCCGTGACCTCTTCGGGCCGACCGGCGGCTCGCGGCAGGACCGGGCCCGCGACCTGGCAACGCAGGTCGGCACTGCGCCCGCGACCATGGACCGCTGGCCCGGCGACTTCACGTTCTTCCACCTGGACGGTCCCGACCTCACCGCGGTCAGGTCCGTGGCGGGCCGCGTTCCGGTCTACTTCTGGCGCTCCTCCGGGCGCTGGGTCCTGTCGACCAGGTTCGAGCACGCGTACCTTCCGGCCGTCCGGCCCGCGCGCCTGGACCCCGACCCCTTGTGCTGCGCCATGGCGCTGCTGGATGACTGCGCTTTCCCCGGGACGCGGACGCCCCTGCTGGACGTGGGCCAGGTGCCACGTGCGCAGTTCATGCGGTTCACGAGCGACGGCGAGTCCCGACGGGGCGCCTATTGGTCGCCGCCGCAGGTTGAATCGCGCCTGCCGACACCGGATGAGGAACGCGAGACGATCGAGCGGTTTCGCAATTCCCTGCTTGATGAGCTTGGACGGCAGACCCATCCGACGCGGCCGAACCTGCTGGCCTTCAGCGGCGGCGTGGACTCGAGTGCGCTCGCCTACCTGCTGCACAAGCCGCTCGCCCGCCGGCTGTGGACCGTGTCGATGGCCCAGGACGGGAAAGTCGCGCGGCAACACCAGCTCTCGTACATCAATCCCGTGCTCAGGGATTGCGGGGTGGAACACGCGGCCTTCGTCACGTGGGACGAGGATGCCTTCGTTGCCGCGCTCGGGCAGCCGCGCCATGTCCGTTACCCGGCGTTCGAGGGCGTCCTGCGCGTGGCCGCCGGGCGGCGCTGGCCGGAAGCGCCGGCAACCCTCGTCGGCGGCGACCTGGGCGACGAGATCTGCGGCAGCGTGCGCACTTACCCGGATTGGAGCCTGTGCACCGGGCCCCGCGAGCTGTGGCACTTGCGCAACCGCTGGCCGGCAGGATCCCGGGCCCTGCCGCGCTGGCTGAAACACCGCGCCCTGTCGCGGCTGGGACGGCCGCTGGTGCCGAGGGTGCGCGAGTTGCCGCGGTTCTTCTCCCGCAGCCTGCGCGACGAGTACCGCGACGAGTATTCAGCGGCGATCGCGCGCTGGCAGTCCGCCGCGCCAAAACGGCCTTACCTGCTCGCGGCGATCGACGTCTTCTCCGCCGGCGCGGCCGTGTCGTGGGAACTGTCCTCCGCCCGTGGCATCCGGATCGTGCTGCCGTTCGTGTCGCGGCCGCTGATGGAACTGGCGCTGGCCTGCCACCCCTGCATCCAGGTCGGGCCCGAGATCCGGCGCCTGCTGCGGCTGGCGTTCCATGGCGACATCGGCGCCCGCAGCCTGTTCCGTCCGGACAAGGGCGTAACCCCGTACGAGCATGCGCCCCGCAAGTATTCCGCGCCGGCCGCGGGCTGGTCGCCGTTCACGCTGGGGATGATCGCGCCGCCCGCGCCGGGCCTGTCCGGCATTTCCAGCCGGGACGCGCAACTCCTGCTGATGCTGGATCACCTGGTCGGAGGCGTCGCCGCGTAGCGGCCAGCGCCGGCGGACGCATTGCCCGGCCGCCTCACCAATCGTATGCTCTGGACAGCCTGCAGTGACGAGCCGTGCCATGAACGAGAAGGATCGCGAACCCGCCTCCCGCCAACTCCGGAAGCCCTACTCGGCTCCGAGCTTGCGCTGCTTCGGCGACATCCGGGAAATCACGCAGTCGCCCGTGATGGACATGACGACGGGCGTGGACATGGTCACCGGCAACTTCAAGTCCTAGCACCCTAGCGCCGCCGCATTACCTTGCGAGGCGCCGGCTACAGCCTGATGAGTTACGGCGACATGATCGCCGACCCGGTGCGCATGCGCGCCTACCACGACGCGCTCGCGCGGGTCCTCACGCCAGGGGCCGTCGTGCTCGACCTCGGCGCCGGCACCGGCATCATGTCCCTGCTCGCCTGCAAGCTGGGCGCGGGCAAGGTCTACGCCGTCGAGCCTTCCGACGCGCTGGTGGTCGGCATCGAACTGGCGCGCGCCAACGGCTTCGCGGACCGCATCGAGTTCATCCAGGCCTCGTCGCTCGACGTGACGCTGCCCACGCGCGCCGACGTCGTCGTGCACGACCTGCGCGGCGTCCTGCCGCTGCACGAACTGCTGGTGCCCTCCATCGTGGATGCGCGGCAGCGGCTGCTGGCTCCCGGCGGCGCGCTGATCCCGGCACGCGATGTGGTCCGGGCGCAGCTCGTGTGCGACGAATCCCTGCATGAGCGCGCCAGCAAGATCTGGCGGGACGGCGTCAGCGGCCTCGACCTGTTGCCCGGCCTGCGCTGGGCCGCCCACGCCTGGCGCAAGGCGGACCTGTCGGGGTCGGCGCTGATCGGCGCGCCGCGCGATGTTTTTACCATCGACTATCGGACCGTGGAGCAACCCGACGCAGCCGGGCAATGCAGCTGGACGATGGAAGCCGCGGTGACCGCGCACGGCCTGGCGGCATGGTTCGACGCGGAGCTGGCGCCGGGCGTCGGCTTATCCAACGCCCCGGACCAGCCGCGCGCCATCTACGGACAGATTTTCTTCCCGTTCGAGCAAGCCCTGCCCCTGGCACCCGGCGATCGGGTCGGCGTGACCCTGAGCGCGCGCCTGGTCGCCGGCGACTACGTATGGCAGTGGCACACCGAAGTACGCGATGAACGGGGCGTGATCAGGAAGAAGCTGCGCCAGTCGTCGTTCCAGGCCACGCCGGTGAACCCGGCGCGCCTCGCGTCGCGTTCGGGCGACTTCGTTCCGAAGCTGCGGCCGGAGGGTCGGGCCGCAGCGCTGGCCCTGACGCTGATGGAGCAGCACCTGCCGGTGGAGGCGATCGCAGCACAGTTGGTGGCGAAGTTTCCCGAGGTGTTCGCCGCGAACCCCGGGCGGGCGCGCGACCTCGTCGCCGACCTCGGCGAGCGCTTCGCGGAACGCGGCTGATGTCCCAAGAGCGGGGCCGGACCGAAGCCTTCCTGGCCGGCGTCCTGCGCGGCGAAGCCACCTGGCCGCCGGACGCCGACGCAAGCGCCGTGATCGACGAGGCGACTTACCACGGCGTGCTGCCGCTGATGTTCGAGATGGCGCAACGCGGCGCTGCCTGGAGCGGCTGGCCACCGTCTCTGCAAACGGACCTGCGCGATCGTGCGCGGGCCTACGTCGCGCACGAACTGGCCCAGCGCCTGGAACTCGGCAGGGTCCTCGATGCGCTGGCGCAGGCTGGCGTCGAAGTGCTGGTGCTCAAGGGCATGGCGCTGGCCCACACGCTCTACCCCGCGGCCTGGCTGCGGCCATGCGCCGACGCCGACCTGCTGCTGGCCGGGCCGCAGCGCGATCGCGCCCTGGCGCTGCTGGCCGAAGCGGGTTACGCGCAGGCGCCGGACGCCGGAGGCGATTTCGCGCGCACGCAGGCCAGCCTGTCGCGCACCGGCCCGCAGGGTCTGGTGTCGGTGCTGGACCTGCACTGGCGCCTGAACAACTCCCCGCTCCTGTCCGGCGGCGTCACGTACGAGGAGTTGACCGCGCGCCAGATGCCCGTGCCACCGCTGGGTCCCGCCGCACGCACACCCGGCACCGCCGACGCCTTGCTGATCGCCTGCCTGCACCGGGCCGGCCATGCGACCACGCCCTATCGGGCGAATGGTGACGTGCGTTGCGGCGGCGATCGCCTGATCTGGTTGTACGACATCCACCTGCTGGCAGCCCGGCTGCGTGCTGACGCCTGGTCGCATGTCGTGGCGCAGGCGACGCGCAACCGCGTGTGCCGCGTTTGCCTGGATGCATTGGACGCCGCGCAGCGCGCGTTCGCGACGTACGTCCCCGATTCCGTGCGGGAGGCGCTGGCCGGCGGCGCCGCCGCTCGCGAGCCGTCCGCCGCGCTGCTGACGGCAAGCCGGTGGCGCATCGCGGCGGCCGAGTTCGAAGTCCTGGGGTGGGGCGAGCGCTCGCAGTACGTCCGCGAACGCGTGTTCCCGCCGGCGCCCTACATGATGAAAAAGTACGGCACGCGCCAGCGCTGGCTGCTGCCGGCCCTCTACGTGCGCCGAGCGCTGGGCTGGCTGGCCAAGTGAGGAATGGCGTTCCCAAGGGGATTCGAACCCCTGTTACATCCGTGAAAGGGACGTGTCCTGACCGGGCTAGACGATGGGAACGGCGTGAAGAGTGGTGGAGCTAGTCGGGATCGAACCGACGACCTCTTGCATGCCATGCAAGC
>JANNLM010000353.1:0-10534 GCA_031396825.1 Gammaproteobacteria bacterium
ATCGGCGGCTTCTCCGGCCTGATGCTGGCGATCGCGCCGGCCGATTTCCAGTACCACGACACCTACTTCGTGGTCGCCCACTTCCACTACGTGCTGGTGCCGGGCGCGGTGTTCGCGATCATCGCGGCGGTCTACTACTGGATCCCGAAGTGGACCGGCGTCATGTACAACGAGACGCTCGGCAAGCTTCACTTCTGGCTCAGCGCGATCTTCATCAACGTGCTGTTCTTCCCGCAGCACTTCATCGGCCTGGCCGGCATGCAGCGGCGCGTGCCCGATTACGCGCTGGCCTTCGCTGACATCAACGCGATTTCGTCGATCGGCGCGTTCGGCTTCTTCATCGCGCAGTTCTTCATGCTGTACAACTTCGCGCGCTGCGTCTGGTTCCGCGACGGCATGCAGCCGGCGTCCGCCCGCGTCTGGGAAGGCGCGCACGGCCTCGAGTGGACGGTGCCGTCGCCGGCGCCGTACCACACCTTCGAAGAGGCGCCGCCGGATCTCGACGAGCGCGAAGTGACCTCGGTGCACGACGAGTTCGACGCGCTCGACCACCACAAACTTTCATGAGCGAGACGGCACCGGTCATGGCGGACTCCGACGACGAACGCCGGCGGCGCAACATCCGCCTGGCATGGCTGCACGTCGCGCTCGCGCTCGGTTTCCTGGCGTGGTTCGTGTGGGCGCAGGTGCACCGCTGATGAGCGACATCCAGGACGCGGGGCGCCGCCGTCATTTCCTGCGCCTGACCGGCGTGGCGGCCGTGATGTTCGCGTTCGGCTTCGTCGTCATGCCACCGCTGTACGCCGCGCTGTGCGAGCTGACGGGGTTCAACGGCCGCACCTCGAACATGGTGGTGGCCAGCGACGTCACCGAGAACCCGCAGGACCGCACCGTGACGGTCCAACTGCTGACGACGGTCAACGGCGCGCGCGGCTACACGTTCTCGGCGACGACGCCGCGCCTCCAGGTGCAGCCGGGCAAGCTCTACACCGTCGAGTTCGTCGCGCAGAACACGCGCGACCACGCCGTCGTGGCGCAGGCCGTGCCGAACGTGACGCCGTGGAACGCCGCCAGGCACCTGCGCAAGACCGAATGTTTCTGCTTCCGCCAGCAGCCGTTCGCGGCGGGCGAGGAGAAGCGCATGCCGATGCGCTTCATGCTCGACCCCGAGCTGCCGGCCGAGGTCGACACCGTGACGTTGTCGTACACCTTCTTCGATGCCCCTGAAATCGCGCTAAGCCAGTAAGGAATCGCCATGGCCAGCCACGCCAAGCCCGACACCAGCAAGTACTTCGTCCCCGACCCGAGCTACTACCCGTTCGCGCTGACCTTCGGCCTCGCGCTGATCGTGATCAGCGTCTGGGGCCTGCTCGAGCAGAAGAACACGACCTGGACCGTGTACGCCGGGATGCCGGTGGCCCTCTGGATCATCTACCGCTGGTTCCACAAGGTCTCGCACGAGAGCGAGGGCGGCTTGTACGGCCCGCAGGTCGACCGCACCTTCCGCTGGGGCATGACGTTCTTCATCTTCTCGGAAGTGATGTTCTTCGGCGCCTTCTTCGGCGCGCTGTTCTACGCGCGCCAGTTGTCGTTGCCCTGGCTCGGCGGCGAGGGCGCCAAGCTCTCGACCAACCTGCTGCTGTGGCCCGGCTTCGAGAACGAGTGGCCGTCGAACGGGCCCGCCAACATCGGTGGGGAGTTCAACACCATCCCGGAATGGGGCATCCCGTTCCTGAACACGATCCTGCTGGTCACCTCGAGCTTCACCGTGACCTGGGCGCACCATGCGCTGAAGGAGAGCAAGCGCACGCCCTGCATCGCGTGGATGGTGGTGACGGTCCTGCTCGGCGCGACGTTCCTGTACTTCCAGGCCTACGAGTACCACGAGGCCTATACCGACCCGTCGGTGAACCTGACGCTCGGCTCCGGCATCTACGGCAGCACGTTCTTCATGCTGACCGGCTTCCACGGCATGCACGTGACGCTCGGCACCCTCATGCTGATCATCATCACGCTGCGCCTGGCGTTCGGGCACTTCAAGCCGGACTCCCACTTCGGCTTCGAGGGCGTGGCCTGGTACTGGCACTTCGTGGACGTGGTGTGGATCGGGCTGTTCACCTTCGTCTACGTGCTCTGAAAAAGGGGACGCAACCCTTTTTCAAAGACGAAGACGAAAAAGGGTTGCGTCCCCTTTTTCTAAGGTTGCAGGCCGTGAGGCTTGAGCCAGCCTTGCGAAAACGCCAGCGCCAGGAAGATCAGCAGCACGATGGACAACCCCACGCGCACCTTCAGCGCCGTCAGCAGGCGGCGCTCGCGGCTCTCGTCCTTCATCAGGAAGAACAGCCCGGAGAACAGCGACGCCACGATTGCGGTGAGCAGCACGACGAGGATGATCTTGGGCAGCAGCACGACGGTCCCTTGCAGCGGTGGCGCTCCATGATAAGCGCGCCGGGACTTGGCCGATGATCCGCGCTCCGGCGTGGGCCTTCGTCGTGACCGCCGCGGCCGTCGCGGCGTTCAGCGCGCTCGGCCTCTGGCAGGTGCGGCGCGGGCTGTTCAAGCAGGCCCTGCAGGAGCAGCTCGCCGATCGCACCGCCGCCCCCGAGGTGCTGTCGTACGCGCTCGGCGCGCCGGCCGGCCCGCCGCGCCGGGCCGAGACGCGCGGCCGTTACCTCGCCGACCGCCAGTTGTTGCAGGACGGCCAGTCGCGCCAGCACCAGCCCGGCTTCCATGTGTGGACGCCGCTGGTCCTGGCGGACGAGTCGGCGATCCTGGTCAATCGCGGCTGGATCCCGGCCGACCGGGCCGGCTTCGACGGCTCGGCGCCCGCGGGCACGATCACGGTGACCGGCTTCTGGCGCGCGATGCCCGAGCCGGGTGTGCGCCTCGCGGGTACCGACAACTGCGCGGCCGGCGCGGCGTTCCCGGCCGTGGTGCTGTACCCGACGCCGCCCGAAGTCGAGTGCCTGCTCAAGCGGCCTTTCGTCGGCGGCCTGCTGCTGCTCGATGCCGAGGCGCCCGGCGGCTTCGTGCGCGAGTGGACCGATTTCGGCTTCCCGCCGCAGCGCCATTACGGCTACGCCGTGCAGTGGTTCGCGCTCGCCATCGCCGCCCTCGTCGTGTTCGTCGTCGTCAACCGCAGGCGTCCCGCATGAACCAGAACATGAACTCGCCAACCCGCGCCCGCCTGAAACTCCTGCTGCTCGCCGTGCTGTTCTTCGCGCCGGTGATCGGCGCCATCGGGATTTTCTTCTACGCGCCCGAGTGGTTCTCCGGCCGCGTCAACTACGGCACGCTGGTCAGCCCGGCGCGTCCCGTGCCGGACCTCGCGCTCGCCGACGCCGCGGGTGCGCCGGCGCCGGAGGCGTTGCGCCAGAAATGGAGCCTGGTCTACCTGGCGCGCGCCGCCTGCGACGAGGCGTGCAACGCGCGCCTGGTGCTGTCGCGCCAGGTGCGGCTCGCGCTCAACCAGAACCGCGGCCGGCTGCAGCGCGTGTACCTCGCGCCGGATGCCACGGCCGCAGCCGCCGCGCGCGAGGAGCTCGCGGCCGAGCATCCCGACCTCGTGGTGCTGGCCGCAGACGGCGCCGCGGCGCGGGCGTTCTTCCAGCCCGTGGACGCGGACGCGCTCTACCTGCTCGACCCACTCGGCAACTGGCTGATGGTCTACGCCGGCGCCGTCGAGCACCGGGGCCTGCACCGCGACCTGAAGAAGCTGCTGCGCGTTTCGCGCGTCGGCTGAGAAACATGATCCTGTTCCGCCGACTGACCACGGCCGCGCTGTTGCTGTGCCTCGTCGTCGTCGTGTTCGGCGCTTACGTGCGTCTGTCCGGCGCCGGCCTCGGCTGCCCGGACTGGCCGGGTTGCTACGGCCACCTGACCGTGCCGACCGAGATGGAGCACGTCGAGCGCGCGCAGCAGGCTTTTCCCGAGCGGCCGGTCGAGCAGGCCAAGGCCTGGAAGGAGATGGGGCACCGGTACCTGGCGTCGACGTTGGGCCTGCTGATCCTCGGGCTTGCGCTGCTGAGTTTCCGCGCCGGCCACCCGCGCGTGCTGCCGCGCGTGCTGCTGCTGCTGGTGACCTTCCAGGGGCTGTTCGGCATGTGGACCGTGACCTGGCTGCTCAAGCCGCTGGCGGTGACCGCGCACCTGCTCGGTGGCCTGGCCACGCTCGCGTTGCTGTTCTGGCTGTGGCTCGACCTGTGGGAGCGGCCCATGGCCGCGACTCATCAACCGCGCCCGCCACGTACCCGCCTGTTCGCGGGCGTTGCGCTGGCGCTGCTCGCCGGGCAGATCTTCCTTGGCGGCTGGACCAGCAGCAATTACGCGGCGCTGGCCTGTCCGGACCTGCCGACCTGCCAGGGCCGGATGTGGCCCGAGCTCGACGTCGGCGAGGCGTTCACGCTGTGGCGCGGCCTCGAGCAGAACTACGAGTACGGCGTGCTCGACAACCGCGCGCGCGTGACCATCCACCATCTCCATCGCGTCGGCGCGGTGGTGGTGAGCGCGCTGCTGCTGGCGCTGGTGGCCTGGCTGTGGCGCCGCGGCGGCACCTGGCGGCAGCACGCGCTGCCGATCCTGGCTCTGTTGGCGATGCAGGTCGCCATCGGCCTGTCGCTGGTGATCCTGCAGCTGCCGTTGCCGCTGGCCGCCGCCCACAACGCCGGGGCGGCGCTACTATTGCTCGCCGTGACCAAACTCAATCACCGCGCCTGGATCCAGGCATGAACACCGTCGCCGCCGGCGCCATTCCGCTGCGCCTGCGGCTGCGCGAGTACTACGAGCTGTGCAAGCCACGGGTGGTCATGCTGATCACCTTCACCGCCATCGTCGGCATGTTCCTGGCGACGCCCGGCATGGTGCCGCTCGAGGTGCTCGGGCTGGGCAGCCTCGGCATCACGCTGATGGCGGCGTCCGCGGCGGCCATCAACCAGCTGCTCGACCGGCACGTCGATGCGCGCATGGCGCGGACCTGCGGCCGGCCGCTGGTCACCGGCACGCTGACCGTCGCCGAGTCGCTGACGTTAGCCCCCGGGCTCGGCACGCTCGGCTTCGGCGTGCTGTTAAACTGGATGAACGCGCTGACGGCGTGGCTCACGCTGGCGACGCTGATCGGCTACGCCGGCGTCTACACGCTGTACCTGAAGCGCGCGACGCCGCAGAACATCGTCATCGGCGGCGCCGCCGGCGCCGCCCCGCCGGTGCTGGGCTGGGCCGCGGTCAGCGGCACCGTCGACCCGCACGCGCTGCTGCTGTTCCTGATCATCTTCGTGTGGACGCCGCCGCATTTCTGGGCGCTGGCGATCGAGCGCCACAAGGAATACGAGAAGGCCGGCATCCCGATGCTGCCGGTCACGCACGGCATCGACTTCACGCGCCTGCAGGTGCTGCTCTACACCGTGCTGCTGGTCGTGGTGAGCGTGCTGCCGTTCGTGTTTGGCATGAGCGGCTGGGTGTACTTCGCCGGCGCGCTCGCGCTCGGCGGCGTGTTCCTCAATTACGCCGTGCGGCTGCGCTTCGCGCCCACGCCCGGACTGCCGATGCGCACCTTCGGCTTCTCGATCGTCTACCTGATGGCGATCTTCAGCCTGCTGCTGGTCGACCACTACCTGCGCTAGCGGCGCTCATTCGACGATGAGGGTGTACGTCACCGCCTGGAGGATGCCGGGGAGCGCGCCGCCGAAGTTGATCAGGTGCTCGCCCGGAGGCAACGGCTTGAGCATCATGTAGTAGCCGTTGGCGGCCGAGGGGAAGATGCGGACGCCCGTCTGGGCGAGTGCGCCCATGTCAAAACACTTACCCGTGGCCTGCCGGTGCTTTTCGAGGCCGGAATGGCGCACGCCGTCGATCTCCAGCACGAGGAGCGAAACGCGATCCGTCATCCGCGCGGCATCCGCCTTCACGCCGTCGCAGGTCATGGACTCTTCACGGGTCGGCATGAAGACATAGTTGACGAGGGGAAAGAACAGGTACTTGCCGCGCGGTACGCGGCACGTGCGCAGCGTACGCCGCGTGCCGTAGGTTCCGGCAAGAAACCAGACGTCGCCCGATTGCCGGCTTGCGCATAGCTCGCCGGTCCGGTCCGCAATGGGGCTTTCATGGCGGGCAAACGAGCCTGCCCATTGCCACCAGGCGCGCGACCATTCTTCCTGCGACTGGCCGGCGACACGCCGGTCCGGTGGCAGCAGATACGAATCGGCGGCGTGCGCCGCGGTGCCGGCCACGAGGAGGCTCGCGAACAGGAACGCCCGGTCGGCGGCCATGGCTGGTCAGGGCAGGATGAAGTCCAGCGCCAGGTCGGACTTCGGCAGCAGCAGCGCCGCCTTGTCCGTGGTCAGCGCCAGCCGCAGGATCAGGTTCTCGGTGAAGACCTTGTAGTAGTGCAGCTGGCACTGCTCCGACATCTGGTCGAGCAGCGTCGAGTTCACCTTGAGCGCCATCACGTCGGTCGTGGCCAGGACGGAAGCCGTCCGTTTCACGGCGTAGAGGAAGCCGATCTCGCCGAACACGTCGCCTTTCTCGAGCAGCGCGATCAGCTGGCGGCCCTTGCGCACCTCGGCCAGCCCGGCGAGCAGGATGTAGAGGCAGTTGTCCATCTCGCCTTCCTTGATGATCACCTCGCCGGCGCGGCTGACGACGGTGGTGCTGGCGTCGAGCAGCTCGCGCAGTTCGCCGCCCTTGAAGGCCTTGAAGAAGCGCAAATTCTTCAGGGTCTTTTCGCTGATGACCAGGCTCTTGCGGCGGCCGCCGGTGCGCATCTGCTCGGCCACGCTGGCCAGTTCCTCGCCGAGTTCGCGGCCGGTCTGGTGCCGCGAGGCGGGGTCCTTCGAGAGCAGCTTGTCCACGATGGCCGCCAGTCCTTCCGGTATGCCTTTGACCCCCTTGAGCGACGGTGCCGGCGCGGTCTTGACCAGCAGGAACAGCTCCTTGGGGCTGCTGGCGATGAACATCGGCTTGCCGGTCAGCAGGATGTACATCAGCGCGCCGAGCGCGTAGAGGTCGCTGGCGGGGGAGAGCGGCGCGCCGCGGCATTGCTCGGGCGACATGAACATCGGCGAGCCCTCGACGCGCGTCTGGTGCTCGGCGGCGTCTTCCTTCGACTCGGCGGCGATGCCGAAGTCCATCAGCTTGGGCGCGCCGTCGGCGGTCAGCATGATGTTCGCGGGCTTGATGTCCTTGTGCAGCACGCCGTTCTTGTGGACGTAATCGAGCGCCAGCGAGACCTTCAGCATGATGTCGACCACGCGTTCGGTCTTCAGCCGCGGGCCGTCGGAGTCGCAGAAGCGCTTGAGCGTCTCGCCCTGGATGTATTCCATGACGATGTAGCGCTGGCCTCCTTCCTTCGCCGCGTCGTAGAGCGAGGCGATATAGGGATGGTTCATCTTGCCGGCGGCGCGCGCCTCGGCAAAAAACACGTCGTCGGGTTTCTCGGCGGCGGCGCCGAGCGCGATCTTGATGGCGACGTCGCGCTGCACGAAGGGGTCGCGGCCGCGGTACACGACGCCGTAGGCGCCGCGACCGACCTCCTCGATGAGGTCGTACTTGCCGAGCTTGCGCGCAGCGGCAGCGTCGTTCAACCGGGTCCCCCTGGCCGTCAGGCGGGCAGTTTCACCCCTGCGCGGGGAGGCGGCAACCCCGGGTCAGGGCTGGGCTTCGATCGCCTTGCGCAGCTTCTTCATCGCGCCCGCCTCGATCTGGCGCACGCGTTCGGCGGAGATGCCGTACTTGTCGGCGAGCTCCTGCAGGCCTTCTTTCTCGTCGTTGAGCCAGCGGCGCGCGACGATGTCGCGCGAGCGCTCGTCCAGGATTGCGAGCGCCTGCTTCATCGCGCCTTCGCGGCGCGCGGCCCATTCCTCGTGCTCGATTTCCGCGAGCGCGTCGCGGCTGTCGGCCAGGTAGTCCTCGGGAACGTAGTGCTCGTCGCCGTCCGCGGGCGTGGCGCTGAACGAGACGTCGGCGCCGGCGAAACGGCCCTCCATCTGCAGGACGTCCTCGGGCCGCACCTTGAGATCCTTGGCGACCGCCTCGACCTCGGCGCGGTTCATCCAGCCCAGGCGGCCCTTGAGGCGGCGCAGGTTGAAGAACAGCTTGCGCTGGGCCTTGGTGGTGGCGATCTTCACCATGCGCCAGTTGCGCACGATGTATTCGTGGATGTCGGACTTGATCCAGTGCACCGCGAACGAGATCAGGCGCACGCCGACTTCCGGGTTGAAGCGCTTCACGGCCTTCATCAGGCCGACGTTGCCTTCCTGGATCAGGTCGGCGATCGGCAGGCCGTAGCCGAGGTAGCCGCGCGCGATGTGCACGACGTGGCGCAGGTTCGACAGCACCAGCTGCTGCGCGGCTTCGAGGTCGTTGCCGTCGCGCAGGCGCTGGGCCAGCGCGCGCTCGGCGTCGGCGTCGAGCACGGGCAGGGCGTTGACCGCCGAAATATAGGCATCGATGGAGCCGGCCAGCGGCACCAGGGCCGCAGCCGACGGCTGACGCAGGGCAATTGCAGTGGCTTTGCTCATGGAGGAAATATTAGCACTCACGGCACTGGATTGCTAAGCCGCGTGGTCCCTCAGAGGCCCTAATAATATTTATATATATCAGCCAGTTACTAACTTGTTTGATGGCCGGCCTTCGGCCGGCCGCGGGGTCTGATCAGCCTGGCTCGTAGCGGTCCAGGTGCCGGCCCACGGTCCAGGCCGAGCCCAGCACGCCCAGGGCGACCCCGGCCGCGAGCACGATGAGCGTGGACCGGGCATCGAGCCCGGTGATGGCGTAGCTGCTCTCGTAGAGCCCCGCGAGCCGGCGCGCGGGGGCGGCGAGCGCCCAGGTCGCGCCGGTCACGAAGATCCACGCGACCAGCCCGCCGGCGAGCCCGTACCACAGGCCGGTGTACAGGAATGGCCGGCGGATGAAGCTGTCGGGCGCGCCGATCAGCTTCATCACGATGATCTCCTCGCGCTTGCCCTCGATTTCCAGCCGGATGGTGTTGCCGACGATGACCATCGCCGCCAGCGCCAGCATCGCCGCGATGATCAGCACCGCGCGCTCGATGATGCCGAGGATGGCGTACAGGCGCTCGAGCCATTTCTGGTCGAGCTTGGCGACCTCGACCTCGGGCAGCGCGGCCATCGCGTCCATCAGCGCCTGCGTGCGCTCCTGCGGCAAGCCGCGCTGCGGCGTCACCACCACCACCGCCGGCAGCGGGTTGATGTCCTGCAGCAGGTCGAGCGCCTCGCCGAAGCCGGACATCTCGCGGAACTCGGCCAGCGACTGCTCGCGCGAGATGTAGCTCGCCTTGGCCACGTCCTGGCGCTTCTCGAGTTCGCGCACCAGCGCGCGACCGCGCTCGGGCGTGACCGACTCCTCGAGGAACAGCGAGGCCTGCAGCGTGCCTTCCCAGCTGTAGCTGATGGCGCTGATGTTCTGCACCAGCACGTGCAGCCCGGCCGGCAGCGCCAGCGTGATGCCGATGACCGCCGCGGTGAGGAAGGTCGAGACCGGCTCGCGCGACAGCCGGCCGAGGGTGGCCACCAGCACGCGCGTGTGGTCGAGCAGCCAGCGCCGCACCCACGGCGGGCGCGCGGTGCGGTCTTCCGGCGCGCTAGACATTGGGCGTCCCCGAGGGCGCCGGCACCGGCGCGTGGCCGAGCGGCTCGTCGTCGCGCAGGCGGCCCTGGTGCAGGTGCACCATGCGGTGCGGCAGCTGGCGGATCAGGTCGATGGCGTGCGTGGCGACCAGCACGCTGACGCCGACCTTGTTGAAGCGCTCGAACACCTGCATGACGTCGCGCGACAGGCGCGGGTCGAGGTTGCCGGTCGGCTCGTCGGCGATCAGCAGCATGGGCTTGGTCACGATCGAGCGGGCGATGCCGACACGCTGCTGCTCGCCGCCCGACAGCGACATCGGATAGTCCCTTTCCTTGCCGAGCAGGCCGACCGAGTCGAGCGCGGCGCGTACGCGCCGGCCGATGGCGTCGTGGCGGAAGCCGCGGATCACCAGTGGCAGCGCGACGTTGTCGTGGACGGTGCGGTCGTTCAGCAGGTTGAAGTTCTGGAACACGATGCCGATCTGCTGGCGGTACAACGGGATGTGCCGGCGCTTGACCGAGTCCAGGTTCACGCCGTTGACCACGATCTGGCCCCGCGTCGGCCGCGCCAGCAGCGCGATCAGGCGCAGCAGCGTGCTCTTGCCGGCGCCCGAGGCCCCGGTCACGAACACCATCTCGCCGCGTTTCATGGTGAAGGACAAGTCGACCAGCGCCGGCGCGCCCGTCTCGCCGTAGCGATGGCTGACGTTGTGGAACTGGATGATGTCGTCGGTCACTTAGCTGATCAGCGCTTCCGCGTAGGTCGCGGCGTCGAACGGCAGCAGGTCGTCCGCGCTTTCTCCGACGCCAATATAGCGAATCGGCAGCGCCAGCTTGCGCGCCAGCGCGAGCAACGTGCCGCCCCTGGCGGTACCGTCGAGCTTGGTCAGCACCAGCCCGGTGACGCCGAGCGCGCGATGGAATTCCGTGGCCTGCGCCAGCGCGTTGCCGCC
>JANNLM010000356.1:0-11785 GCA_031396825.1 Gammaproteobacteria bacterium
GGCAAGCACCCGGCGGAGTACGGCATCACCCTGCACACCCTGCCCGCGGGCGGCTTCGCCAGGAACGACGTCGGTTTCGACGACCCGACCGGCACGGATCACGACGCGCTCGGCGTGGGCCTGAACAGGGCCCTGTACAACTACATGCACGGGTTGGCGCTGGACGAGGACGTGCGCAGCTGGTTCGACGGCAAGGTGCCGCGCACGCGGGTGCCAAAGAGCTTCATTGCGCGGGCGCTAGAGTAGCGGCATGACCCCTGAACATTTCGACGTCCTCATCGTCGGCGCCGGTCTGTCCGGCGTGGGCGGCGCCTGCCACCTGACCATGAACTGCCCCGGCAAGACCTACGCCGTGCTCGAGTCGCGCGGGCGCCTGGGCGGCACCTGGGACCTGTTCCGCTACCCCGGCGTCCGCTCGGACTCCGACATGTTCACGCTCGGCTATTCGTTCCGGCCGTGGACCGAGGCCAAGGCCATCGCCGACGGTCCGGCGATCCTCAAGTACGTCGACGACACCGCGCGCGAGTACGGCGTGCACCAGCACATCCGCTACCAGCACCGCGTGGTGCGCGCGTCGTGGTCGAGCGCGGACGCGGCCAGGACGGTCGAGGTCGAGCGCGGTCCCGGCAAGGAGCTCGTGCGAATCACGTGCTCGTTCCTCTACATGTGCGCGGGCTACTACGACTACGACCGGGGCTACGCGCCGGCTTTCCCGGGCACGGAGCGCTTCCGCGGCCGCATCGTGCATCCGCAGCAGTGGTCCGACGACGTGGACTACGCCGGCAAGCGCGTGGTCGTCATCGGCAGCGGCGCCACGGCGATCACGCTGGTGCCGGCCATGACCGACAAGGCCGCGCACGTGACCCTGCTGCAGCGCTCGCCGACCTACATCGTCACCCTGCCCTCCGAGGACGTGCTCGCCAACTTCGCGCGCAAGATCCTGCCGGCGAAGCTGGCCTACGCCGTGGCGCGCTGGCGCAACGTGCTGCGCGCGATGCTGTTCTACTGGGTCGCGCGCCGCTTCCCGAACGCGTTCAAGGCGCTGGTGCGCATGGGCGTCAAGGCCGAGATGGGCAAGGACTACAAGGTCGCGCCGCACTTCACGCCGAACTACGAGCCCTGGGACCAGCGCCTGTGCCTGGTGCCCGACGCCGACCTGTTCAAGGTGCTGCGCGAGGGCCGCGCCTCGATCGTCACCGACCAGGTCGAGACCTTCACCGAGACCGGCATCCGGCTCAAATCCGGCGCCGAGTTGCCGGCCGACCTCGTCATCACCGCCACCGGACTGAACATGCTGCTGATCGGCGGCCTGCAGATGACGGTGGACGGCAAGGCAGTCGATCCACCCAGGACCATGAGCTACCGCGGCATGATGATCAGCGACGTGCCGAACATGGCCTTCGCCGTCGGCTACACCAACGCCTCGTGGACGCTCAAGTGCGACCTCGTCGCGCAGTACACCTGCCGGCTGATCAACCACATGCAACGCCACGGTTTCCGCCAGTGCACGCCGCGGCGCAACGACCCGAGCGTGACCGAGCAGCCGATCATCGACTTCTCGTCGGGCTATGTGCAGCGCTCGATCCACCTGTTCCCCAAGGCCGGCTCGAAGGTACCCTGGAAGCTGCACCAGAACTACGCCCGCGACCTGCTGAACCTGCGCTACGGCAAACTCGACGACGGGGTGATGGAGTTCGCACAATAGGCTTCCAGTTCCAAGGAGCCTGTCCATGCAACCCTCCAGCGCCATGCTGGCCCCGGTCGTCGCCCTGGTCCTGTGGACCTTCGTGATGTGGACCTGGATGTACGTCACGCGCATTCCCGCGATCATCAGCCTGCGCATGCGGCTGGATCCCACCGCGCCCCGCGGCGCGCAGATGAACGAGCTGCCCGCGCAGGTGCGCTGGAAGGCCGACAACTACAACCACCTGTTCGAGCAGCCGACCCTGTTCTACGCCGTCGGGCTCGCGCTCGCGCTGCTCGGCGACACCTCGACCCTGGCGCTCGGCCTGGCCTGGGCCTATGTCGCACTGCGCGTGGCTCACTCGCTGTGGCAGGCGACGGTCAACGTCATCCCGATCCGCTTCTACCTGTTCTCGGCCTCGTCGCTGGTGCTGTTCGCGCTGACGGTGAAGGCGGCGCTGCAGGTGTTCTGAGATGGACTACCGCGAGCTGGCCCTCAAGCTCTATCCGTGGATCTGCGGCCGCTGCGGCCGCAGCTTCGTGAACTCGAACCTGAAGGAGCTGACCGTCCACCATCGCGACCACAACCACTCCAACAACCCGCCGGACGGCAGCAACTGGGAGCTGCTGTGCGTGTACTGCCACGACAACGAACACCAGAGGCAGGTCGAGCTGCAGCGCGGCGGCCCCGGCAAGCGGCAGGAGCAGAAGGTCGCGACGGGCAATCCGCTGAGCGACCTCAAGGAACTGCTGGCCCGCAAGAAGCCGCCGTAACCGGATTGTCGCCAGCGCGTCACACGCGGCGATTACGTTGTGCCCGGTCCTGCATACCGGAGACGACGATGACGGCATATTCAAGGCGGCAGTTCATGTCCATGCTCGGCGCCGGCGGCGCCAGCCTCACCGTCGCGCCGCTGCTCGGCCTGCACTCGCGCATCGCCGAAGGCGCGCCCTCGTTCGGCCCGGGCTTCGGCCCGCTGAGCGCCAAGCTGCCGCTCAATAGCGGCAGCCTCATGAACGCCGCGATCGGCGACCTGCGCAACGTACCGATCCTCGCGCTGCCGGACGGCTTCGAGTACTGGGTCGTCTCGGCGGCGGGTGACGCGTTGAGCGACGGCGTGAACACCGTGCCCGGCGCGCACGACGGCATGGCCGCGTTCCGCGGCCCGTACGGCTCGATGATCCTGGTGCGCAACCACGAGCTCGATCGCTCCGGCATCAAGACCGCGGTGCCCAGCGGGGCGATCTACGACTCGACGCGCTTCGGCGGGACGACGTCGCTCGTGCTCGACAACCAGGGCCAGCTGGTGAGCCACCTGGGCTCGCTCGCCGGCACCGAGCGCAACTGCGCCGGCGGCCCGACGCCGTGGGACACCTGGCTGACCTGCGAGGAGACCTTCTCCACCGGCAACGCCCGGCACGGCTACGTGTTCGAGATTCCCGCCGGCGGCGAAGGCCTGCCGCAGCCGATCGTCGAGATGGGCCGTTTCAGCCACGAAGCCGCGGCAGTCGATCCGGCCACCGGCTACGTCTACCTGACCGAGGACCGCGGCGACTCGCTGTTCTACCGCTTCCGCCCGAACGTCTACGGCAACCTGCGCAGCGGCGGCGTGCTCGAAGCGCTCAAGCTGCGCGACTTCCCGGCCGGCGTGAACACCGGCGCAAACTTCCGTGACCACCTGTTCCAGCCGCTCGCGGCCGAGTGGGTCCCGATCGCGCAGCCGGATCCCGCGACCGAGTCGGGCGGCAACTCCACGCGCGCGCAGGGCATCGCCCGGGGCGCGGCGCGCTTCGTGCGCGGCGAAGGCGCCTGGTGGGGCAACGGCAAGGCGTACTTCGTTTCCACCAGCGGCGGCAACGACGGCGGCGGCCAGGTGTTCGCCTACGACCCGCTCGACGGCACGCTGGCGCTGTTCGTCGAGGCCGTGCGCAATCCCAACGATCCCGCGCTGGCCGACAACAACGGCTTCGTATGCGCCGCGCCGGACAACGTCACGGTCGGCCCGGACGGTCGCCTGTACCTGTGCGAGGACGGCAGCGGCGTGGAGAAGGTCGTCGGCGTCAACCACAACGGCGAGCTGTACGAGACCGCGCGCAACGTGCTGAACAGCTCCGAGTTCTGCGGGTCGTGTTTCTCGCACGATGGCCGCTTCATGTTCGTCAACGTGCAGTCGCCGGGCCTGACCTGCGTGATCCGCGGCGAGTGGCGCAAGGGTCGCCGCTTCTAGGAACGAAATCCCCCGGAAGGCGCAAGCCGACCGTTGGCCCCGGGCTCCTCCTCCCCGGGGCCGATTTTTTTCTAGGCCTGACTGTCGCGCTTGCGCTCGTCCTCGAGGCGCAGCCCGATTTCCGCGGCGCTCCAGACCCGGCCGCGGCCGACGCCTTCGCACTCACGCGCGGTCTGCGCCCAGGCGCGCGCGCCCATGTTCTCGTTCCAGAACGGATAGGTGCGGCACTGGCCGGGCCGCGCGGCGTAGACCGTGCAGCGCGCGCCGTCGAGGAAACCGCAGTCCGAGCTGGGGTTGCGCAGGTGGAAGAACCCGTTGGTCTTCTCGCAGTAGCGCCGGGTGAAGGTGCTGGTGCGCAGCTTGAAGTGCCGCGCCAGGCGCCGGCGCTCGTCGAGGGTCACGTAGACCCACGAGGGCTTGCCGTTGCGCGAGCGGCAGCATGCGCCGCAGCCGGTGCACTCGAAGCGCAGGCCGGCGGCATGAAAGTCGCGGCCGGTCATGCGAGGCCCGCCTCGCGCATCACGTCGATGACCGGCGCGAGCTCCGCTTCGTAGGGTTTCCACCGGGCAACCGAGCTGCGATAGATCGGGTTGCGCACCTGCGAGACGCTCGCCGTGCGCACGATGCGATCGGTCTTGTGGAACTCGAGGCAGGCGCCGTCCCAGGGCAGGTCCAGCGCCTGCAGCAGGCGCCGCGTCTGCGGCTCCTGCTCCGCCACCAGGCTCTCGTAGTCGCTGGTCACGATGCGGCCCGGCAGCACGCGCTGCCAGTGCGCCATGATCCGCAGGTGGTCCCGCACCCGCCCGGCGATGTGTTGCATGTCGCAGGCCCAGCGCACCTGGCCGAACTGCGTCATCCAGCACGACAGCGCCACGTCGCGCAGGTCGCGCCGCGCATGGATCACGGTCGCGCGCGGGAACAGGGTCAGGATCCAGCCGACGTGAAGATAGTTGTCCGGCATCTTGTCCACCACGAAACGGGCATCGGGCTTGCCGGCCCTCTGCTTCAGGCGCTGCAATTGCTCGAGGTAGCGCTCGGCAATTTTGCGCAGCTGCGGTCCGGTCGCGTGGGCCAGCGCACCCCGCGAGTCCGCCTGGCCCGTCAGCCGCTGCAGGCGGCCGAGCGCGGCCGCCGCGAGATTGCGCTCGCCGATGCCGCAGACCTGCGGATGGCTGGCCAGGATCTGCTCGGTCAGCGTCGTGCCCGAGCGCGGCATGCCGACGATGAACACCGGAGTCGTGTCCCCGGAGCCGAGCCCGGCGGTACGCGCGAAGAACTCCGGCGTGAACGTGTCCATCAGCGAGCGCACCTGGCGCTCGTGCTCGGCGGGGTCGTACTCCCAGCCGTGGCGGCTCTTGAAGCGCCATTGGTTCTCGTTGGCCCGCTGCGCATGGAGGATGGCGCGGCTGGTTTCGCCCCGGGCGTCGTGCCAGGCCGCGAGCCCGCTGTGCAGGCTCGCGCGCGCGCCGTCGCGCAGCCGAGGGCTGGCGGCCAGCAGGTCCATCTTCTCGGCGAGCGCGGGATCGAGCCGCGCGCGCAGCGTCGTGGCCAGGCCGGCCATCGCGGCGACGCACTTCGGGTTGTGCCGCAGCGCCGCCTCGTGGGCCTGCACCGCCTCGTCGATCTTGCCGGCCGAGGCCAGGATCGTGCCGATGCGCGCGTGCAGCACCGCCGACTCCGGCTGCAGCGCGAGCGCCGCGCGCAAGGTGGCGATGGCATCACCGGTTTCACCGTCGTCCCACTGCGCCTGCGACAGGTTCAGCAGCAGGCGGTAGTCGCCCGGCTGCGCCGCCGCCAGCTCGCGCAGCGTGGCGACCGCGCTTTCGCTGTCACCGAGCTCCAGCTGCAGCAGCGCTTGTCCGGACTTCGCGCGCGGCGAGTTGGGGTCGAGCGCCAGGGCCTTGCCATACCAGAACCCCGCTTCCGGGACCTCGCCGACCGAGCGCCAGACATCGCCGATGCAGACGTTGAGCTCGACCGACTCCGGCGCCAGCTCGTGGGCGCGGGCGAACACCGACATGGCCTCGTCGAGCTCCTCGGTCTCGACCAGGCAGAGGCCGAGGTTCAGGTGCGTACGATAGTCACCGCCGGCCAGCTCGACGGCGCGGCGGCAGTGCTCGAGCGCCCGCTTCGCGCCGCCCCGCTGCAATTGGAGCGCGCCGAGGTTGGCGTGCGCGAGCGCGTGGTTCGCGTCCTTCTTGAGCGCCTGCCGGTAGCAGCGGATCGCGCGGCGAAATTGGCCGAGCTCGCGCAGCGCATCGCCGCAGGCGCAGTGGTAGCTGGCCTGGTCCGGGTGCTGCCTCGCCAGCGGGCGCAGTTCGCGCAGCGCTTCCTGTGGCGAGCCCCGGGCCAGCAGCGCGCAGCCCAGGTTGTAACGCGCGATCGGATAGTCCGGCTTCAGGCGCAGCGCCAGTTCGAGGGACGCGACGGCCCCCGCGGCATCGCCGGCGCGCCGCCGCGCCTCGCCGAGATTGCAGTGGTAGAGCGCCTGCTCGGGGGCGGCAGCCGCGGCGAATTCGAGATGCGGCAACGCGGCCAGCGGCTGGCCGTCGAGCAGGCAACGGACGCCGGCCTCGTGTCGCCGGGCGGCCTCCAACGGTGAAATCAGCTTGCGGTCTTGCGGCGCCGCCGCAGGCCGATCAGCGCCAGCACGCCGCTGAGGGTCATCAGAGAAGCTGGGTCCAGCGAGCCACCGCCGCCGCCCCCTGCCGGGACGTCGAAATTGACGACTTCCGCTCGCTCGGTGTTCGACAGCCCACCGAACAGGCCTTCGCTCGACATCGTCGCCGCGGTGCTGAACGAGGCCGCGGAAGCCTTGGCCTCGGTCAGGGTGCGGCTCATTTCGGCAAAGATCAGGATGCGGCGGGTCGAATTGGCCGGGATGTCCAGTTCGAAGGTCTCGGCGAAGTCGTCCTTGTTCCCTATGCCATCCGTCGTGCCCGCAATCGACGTCGCCACCGGGATGAGATCCGCTCCGGTTTCGAAACGCGCCAGCGTGAAAATCGGATCCGTGCCCGTATCGCCGCCGACCACGATGTTGTCGCTGCTGATGTACCAGCCGTCAGTCGCTTCGATGGTCGCGTCACCATCCGCGCTCCACTGCGCCGTGGTGTTGTTGTCCGAACCGAGGTTGCCGCCAATGGCGATGGATTTTGTGACGGGCGAGGCCGTGGCATTGGTGAAGCTGTACAGGACGCGGACGACCCCGGGGCGGCCCTGGCTGAAGGCCATCTCGACCTTCACGTTCACGCCGCTGACGGCGGCGGTGTCAGTCGTGACGGTGTCACGGGTGAGGTCCACGGTGCCGTCAGGGTTCGCGAACAGGACGCCTTCGACGGCCACACCGAAGGCGGCGTCGATCCAGTCGCCTTGGTTGTTGACGCCAACCGTCATTTCCCCCTCGGCGACGCAGAAGCCCGTCGATGACACGTAGGATCCAACCACTGCCGGATTGAAGCACCAGGTCAGGTTGCCGATGCCGCTCGTGGTGAGACCCGCCGTGTTGGTAGAAGGCGAGGTGCCCCACTTGTAGGTCCGCGTGCCCGCGGTGATGGTCAGCGCCAGCGGGAGGTTCGTGACGGCCGCGCGCGCAGTGCCGCCGGCGAGCGATCCCAGACCCATGACTCCCATGATGGCCGCACTGCGCAGCCGGTCGAAGCCATTGCCTTTCATTCGGATCCCCCGCTTAACCCCAAGAAGCGCCGACGGTAGCGCAACCCGTGGCTGCTGTCTGTAGAGAAAACCGTGCACCGGCCCCTATTCCGCCGCTGATGGCCGGGCGCCGAACTTCTCGACCAGGAAATCCACGAACACGCGCACCTTGGGCGCGAGGAAGCGCGACGGCAGGTAGACCGCATACAGGCTCGAGCCGACCTCGATCTCCCAGTCCTCGAGCACGGCGCGCAGCTTGCCCTCGCGGATGTCCTGGCCGGCGATGTAGCCGGGCAGCAGCGTCAGGCCGGTCCCGTTCAAGACGAGGTCGTGCAGCGCCTCGACCATGTTGGACTGCAGGCTGCCGTGCACCGGCACCGTGGCCTTCTCGCTGCCGCGCACGAAATGCCACTCCGGGCTGGTGCCGGGGCCCGGAAAGGTCAGGCAGTTGTGGCGCGTCAGGTTGGCCGGGTGCGTGGGCACGCCTTCGCGCTCCAGGTACTCGGGCGAGGCGCACAGGTGCCAGCTCACGCGGCGCAGCTCGCGCGCCACGACGTTCGGCGGCAGCGTGCGGGCGATGCGGATGGCGACGTCGAAACCTTCCTCGGCGAGGTCGGTCACGCGGTTGGACGCATTGAGGTCGATCTGGACGTCGGGATGGCGCGTAAAGAACTCGCGCAGGATCGGGCCCAGCCGCGTGTTGGCGAAGGTCACCGGCGCGGTCACGCGCAGCAGCCCGCGCGGCGCGGCCTGCAGCTGGGCGATGGCGGTCTTGGAGTTCTCGACTTCCTCGACGATGCGCGCGCAGTGCTCGTAGTACGCCGCGCCGGCCTCGGTCAGCGACAGCTTGCGCGTGCTGCGGTTGAGCAGGCGCACGCCCAGGGCCGCCTCCAGCTTAGCCACGTGCTTGCTGGCCACCGAGCTGGTCACCTTCAGGCGCCGGGCGGCCCCGGCGAAGCTGCCGGCCTTCACCACCCGGGCGAAGGTGACCATATAAGCCAAGTCTTCCAAATGCTTAGATTCGTTCCTTCATGGAAGCAATCATATGCCTGTTGCCTGCCTTATCAAACTATTGGAACGGAGTAGCGTGGAATCACGCCATTAAATGGGCAATTAGAACCGGGAGATTGACATGAGCCTGATCGACGACGCACTCCAGATTGACTGGGATTTGCACGAGCTGGGACCGCGGGAGCGGCCGACGGTGGTCCGCCGGCTGTCGCGGGCCGACTTCGCCAAGGCACTGGCCGAGGGCGAGCTGCCCGCCAACGCCGAACTCGTGGACGACCAGGAGAAGGCCGCGTGAGCGCGCCGGCCGCGGGCATCACCTTCCGCTTCGGCCTCACCGGCCGGCGCTGGGGCGACTGGGGCCCGGTCGTGCTGTTGGTGAGTGGGCGCGAAGACGAGCCGGCCAGCTTCGCCAGGCTGATCGAGCCGCTGCTGGCGGCCGGCCGCCAGGTGATCGCCTTGGATGACCCGACCGTAGGAGCGCCTGTAGGAGCGCCCTCAGGCGCGACCGACGAGGCTGATCGCGTCAGCGAATTCGCCGCCGCGATCACCGAGGCCGCGGTTGAAATGCGCGAGCTCGAGTCGGTCGTCGGCCATGGCCGCGGCGCCGCTGCGGCCGCGCAGGCCCTGACTCAGGGTCTCAGCGCGCAGCGCGCGGTGCTGCTCGGCTCGACCGGCGAGGTCGGCGCCGAGGACATCCTGGAGTCGCTGCTGGATCCGGAGCTGGAACGGAAGCCGCTGCGCCGGGCGGCGTGACTGTGGGAGCGGGCCATGCCCGCGACGTCTAGCCCGCGGTCTCGAGCGACAAGTCCAGGTTCGCCTCGTCCCTCGCCGGGACGCCTTCCGGAAAGCGCGCCGCCTCGAAGCGGTCGGCCATCTCGAGCAGCGCCTTGTCCCGGGTGGCGCGCACCTGCGCCAGCACTTCCTGCGCGTAATCGTCGTCGATCAGCGCAGCCTCGGCGCTGAAGGTGCTGCGCGTCTTGAACTTGTAATGCACGTACATGCGCGTGGCGAGCACGAACAAGGGTCCGGTGTCGCCGGCGCTTGCCTTATTGCTCATCTGGAACACTCCCGAGGTTGTTATTGGTGTTGTTTGAGACGCACGGAGGATGCCAAGACCGGAGGGGCGAAATGTGGCGACTGCGTCACACTCGCAACTCTTCCGTGCGCCGTATTGACGCGCGACGGACGCTTATGGTGCGCGGTCGGATCCCACAATGAGGCGCTTGCATGTTCGCAGGGGCGCGCTTATCATTCAACCATATGGTTGACTTAACAGACGCCGCCTTCGCCGCCCTCGCCAACGCCACGCGCCGCGACATCCTCGCGCGCCTGACGACCGGCGAGGTCACCGTCGGCGGCCTGGCGGACGCCTACGACATGTCGCTCAACGCCGTGTCCAAGCACCTCAAGGTGCTGGAGGACGCCGGCCTGATCGACCGCCGCATCGAGTGGCGCGAGCACCACATCCGCCTGAATCCCAAACCCCTGCGCGAGGTCGCCGAGTGGCTCGAGCTGTACCGCGCGTTCTGGGAGAACCGTCTCGATGCCCTCGAGCAATTCCTCACCCTCAAGAAAGGAGCAAGTCATGGCAAACGAAATCCGGCTGGCCAGAAGAATCGCCGCCACCCCCGCTGAGGTGTTCGACGCCTGGACCCGCGCCGACCAGGTCAACCAGTGGCTGATCCCCGCCGGACCCGACTCGACGCGGGCGCAGCTAGACCCGCGCGTCGGCGGGCGCTTCCACATCGACATGACCAACGAAGGCACCGTCATTCCGCATGACGGCGAGTACCTGCGCCTGGAGCGCCCGCACCTGCTCGAGTTCACCTGGGTCTCGCCCTACACCGACAAGAAACGCAGCGTGGTCACGGTCGAGCTCAAGGCGGCCGGCCGCGGCGAGACGGACCTGACGCTCACGCACAAGCTGCTGCCGAGCACGAAGGCTGTGGACGACCACACCGGCGGCTGGACGGCTGCGCTCGATGAGCTCGTGCGGCGTTATGCTCAGGCGGAGCCCAAACGCGCGGCGGGGTAACGATGAAATACAAAGTCAGCTGTCACTGCGGCAAGGTTGCGTTCGAGTTCGAGGGCGACATCAAGGAAGGCCTGGCGTGCAACTGCTCGATCTGCCAGCGCAAAGGCTCGCTGCTGGCGTTCATGCCCTACAGCAAGCTGAAGTGGCTCACGCCCGAGAACGTTGCGAGCAGCTACACCTTCAACAAGCACGTGATCAAGCACCGCTTCTGCCCGACCTGCGGCATGCACACGCATGGCGAAGGCACGGACCCGAAGGGCAACAAGACCGCGGCGGTGAACATGTGTTGCGTCGAGGGGATCGACCTCGCGACGCTCGCCGTCAGGCACTACGACGGGCGGGCGCTTTAGCGCCGCGCAAAAAAAGGCCCAAGCCTGAGCTTGGGCCTTGGCAGGGTTGAGCTACGCCAGCTGCCGATGCGCCATCTTGGTCATTTCGAACATGTTCACGGACGACTTGCCCTTGCACAGGTCCTTCATGGCGGAATCGGCCTTGATCATGCGCGGATTGCTCTTCGACTGGAGCTTGTGCCGCCGGATGTACTTCCACAGCTTGCTGACCATCTCGGTGCGGGTGACCGGTCCCGATCCGACGACGGCGGCGAGCTTGGCGCTCGGGGTGAGTGGCTTCCAGAACTTCGACCGCGGATTCCTGCGCTTCATGTGCCTACCTCCTTGAGCCGGCGGAGAGATTTATGCCGGCGGAAAAGAAAAACGGGGACAAGAAGTCCCCGTTTTGCTGAAACAGTCGCGGCCATGGGCCGCTCCCACGAGACATTGCATCGTCATTCCCAGTTCAGGGCCCCGCCCGTCTGGTACTCGGTCACGCGCGTCTCGAAGAAGTTCTTCTCCTTCTTGAGGTCCATGACTTCGCTCATCCACGGGAACGGGTTCTCGGCGCCCGGGTAGAGCTGCTTGATGCCGATCTGCGAGCAGCGGCGGTTGGCGATGAACTTGAGGTACTCGTTGAACTGCCCGGCGTTCAGGCCGAGCTCGCCGCGCGGCTTGGTGTCGTGCGCGTACTTGATCTCGAGCTGGGTGGCCTCGTCGATCATGTGCCGCACTTCTTCCTGGAACTGCGCGGTCCACAGGTGCGGGTTCTCGATCTTGATCTGGTTGATCACGTCGATGCCGAAGTTCATGTGCATCGACTCGTCGCGCATGATGTATTGAATCTG
>JANNLM010000364.1:0-2101 GCA_031396825.1 Gammaproteobacteria bacterium
TCTCGATGCGCGACTCGATGCCCAGCAGCGCGAGGTTGGCCTTCTGCTGCTCGGCCTCGGTGCGCTCCTTGAACGAGCCGACCTGGATCAGGTAGCGCCCCGCCGAAACCGCCGGCGCGTTGGCGTCGGGCGGCGGCACCGGCTTGCTCTTGAGGATGTCCTTCGGGATCGGCACTTCGTAGCCCGGCAGCAGTTCGTAGAACAGGAAGCGCGACTGCTCTTTCGGCGGGATGGTGATCCTCTTCTTGCCGTCGGCCTTGGCCTTGTCGCCGTTGGCCTCGGCCACGGCGCGCTCGGCGGCCGGCCGGCTGATGTAGTAGATCGCCGCGCCGGCGAAGCCCAGCGCGACGCCGGCCAGCAGCCACACCCAGCCGGGCAGCGAGCCGCCCGAAGTCTGGCGGCTGCCGTTGCCGCGATGCGCGTAGTCTTTAGACATACCTAACGAGATCCTTCGCTTCGCTCAGGATGTGACCCTTCGGGTCACATCTTATCCGGCGCCGACACTCCGAGAAGCCCGAGGCCGTTCTTCAGCACCTGGCCGGTGGCGGCGACCAGCGCGAGGCGCGCGGCGCGGACGGCGGCGTCCTCGACCAGGAACTGGTGCACGTTGTAGTAGCCGTGCAACGCCTCGGCCACTTCGCGCAGGTAGTGGGTGACCATCTGCGGCGCGCGCTCGCGCGCGGCGTCCTGCACCAGCTGCGGGTAGCGGTTGAGCAGCGTCAGCAGCGCCTTCTCGTGCGGCTCGACCAGCTGCGCCGCCTGCGCCGCGGCCGCGCCGGCGTCCCAGGCGATGCCGCGCTCGGTGGCCTGGCGGAACACGCTGGCGATGCGCGCGCAGGCGTACTGCACGTAGTACACCGGGTTGTCGTTGGTCTTGCTGCGCGCCAGCTCGATGTCGAACTCGAGATGCTGATCGGCGCCGCGCAGCAGGTAGAAGAAGCGGGTCTCGTCGCGCCCGGCCTCGGCGATGAGGTCCGCGAGCGTGACGAAATTGCCGCTGCGCTTGCCCATGCGTCCCGAAGACAGCGTGACGAACTGGATCAGCTGCACGAACAGGGCGTCCTTGCGGCCGGTCAGCGCCTCGATCGCGGCCTTCACCCGCACGATGTAGCCGTGGTGGTCGGCGCCCCAGACGTTGACCAGCGAGCCAAAGCCGCGCTCGAGCTTGTCCACGTGGTAGGCGAGGTCGTTGCAGAAATATGTCGCCGCGCCGTCGGCCTTGATCAGCACGCGGTCCTTCTCGTCGCCGTACTGGGTGGTGCGCAGCCAGGTCGCGCCCTCGTGCTCGAACACCAGGCCCGCCTGCCGCAGCCGGTCGATGGCGTGCGCCACCGCGCCGCGCTGCACCAGCTCGCGCTCGCTCGCCCAGCGGTGGAAGCGCACGCCGAAGGCCGCCAGCGTCTCGCGGATCACGGCGAGCTGGTCCTTCAGCGCGAAGTCCAGCAGCGCCGTGTACTGCGCGCCGAGCAATTCCTTGGCGCGCGCGATCAGGGCGTCGGCATGGTCTTCCTGCTCGCCCTTGACCTGCGCCTCGGTCTTCTCGTCGGCGTCGTCGCGGAGCGCGGGCTCGGGCGCAAGGCCCCGCGTGACTTCGGCGGCGGAGCGCTGCAGCGCCGTCCCGGCCTCGGCCTTGAACTTCTCGGCGGTCTTGCGGATGTACTCGGCCCGGTAGCCGCGCGCCGGCAGCGGCACGCTCTCGCCGCACAGCTCGAGATAACGCACCCACACCGACAGCGCGAGCAGGTCGGCCTGGCGGCCGGCGTCGTTGATGTAGTACTCGCGGTACACGTCGTAGCCGGCGGCGTCGAGGATGTTCGACAGGCTGTCGCCGTAAGCCGCCTGGCGGCCGTGGCCGACGTGCAGCGGCCCGGTCGGGTTGGCCGAGACGAACTCGACCATCACGCGGCCGCGCGTCTGCGGCGCGCAGCCGAACTTTTCCTTCTGCGCGAGGATTTCCGGCACCACGGCCTGGAAGGCGCCCGGCGCGAGGAAGAAGTTGATGAAGCCCGGCCCGGCGATCTCGGTCTTGATCACGCGCGCCGACGCCGGCAGGTGCTTCATGATCGCTTCGGCCACCGCGCGCGGCGGCTGGCCCAGCGGC
>JANNLM010000018.1:0-12282 GCA_031396825.1 Gammaproteobacteria bacterium
TCCTTGAGCGCCAGCGGCCCGCCGCGATGGCGGCAGACGTTGTGGAACGCGCGCAGCGCGCCGTCGGCGTCGCGCACGAAGATCGCGGGCGTCGCGCCGAGCTCGGTGACGGCGTGGTCGCCCGGCCCGCTCAAGGCATCCGCCGGCGCGGCCAGCTGCCAGCTCCCGCCGAACACCACGCGTTGCTCGAGCGCGAGCACGGCGGGGTCGCGATACAGCGGCGCGGCGAGCGCGTGGGCCGTCTCGAGCGGCTCGATCGCCAGCCATTCGGGGCGCAGCGCCGGGCTCGGGGTCATATCCCGCCATCATAGAATGCCGGCATGGCTCGCAGCACCCCTGTACAGGTAGCGGAGATCTACCGCGCCGACTCGCGCGCGGTGCTCGCCACGCTGATCCGCCTGCTCGGCGACTTCGATCTCGCCGAGGAGGCGCTGCACGAGGCGTTTCGCGCCGCGCTCGAGCAGTGGCCGGCAGGCGGCGTGCCGGACAAGCCGCGCGCGTGGCTGGTGTCGGCCGGGCGCTTCAAGGCGATCGACGCCATCCGCCGCCAGTCGCGCTTCGAGGCGCTCGACACCGACGTGCACGACGCCGCCGCCGACACGGCCGCGGACGAGGAGCCGATCGAGGATGACCGCCTGCGGCTGGTCTTCACCTGCTGTCACCCGGCGCTCGCGCCCGATGCGCAGGTCGCGCTGACCTTGCGCGAGGTCTGCGGGCTGACCACCGAGGAGATCGCCGCGGCGTTCCTCACCCCGGCGCCGACGCTGGCGCAGCGCATCGTGCGCGCGAAGAACAAGATCCGCGATGCGAAGATTCCCTATGAAGTGCCGGCGCCGGCCGAGCTCGCCGCGCGCCTCGACCCGGTGCTGCGCGTCATTTACCTGGTGTTCAACGAGGGCTACGCCGCCAGCACCGGCGCCGAGCTGACGCGGCACGACCTGTCCGCCGAGGCGATCCGCCTCGGCCGGTTGCTGGTCGACCTGCTGCCCGAGCCCGAGGCGATGGGCCTGCTCGGGTTGATGCTGCTGCACGACTCGCGGCGCGCCGCGCGCACCTCGGTTTCCGGCGAGCTGGTGCTGCTCGACCAGCAGGACCGCGCGTTATGGAATCGCGCCCAGATCGAGGAAGGCGCGACGCTGATCCGCCGCTCGCTGGCGAGCCGGCGCTTCGGTCCCTACACCGTGCAGGCCGCCATCGCGGCCGTGCATTCGGATGCGCGCGAGCCGCAGGGCACGGACTGGGACCAGATCGTCGGCCTCTACGACGTGTTGCTGCGCATGGAGTCCTCGCCCATCGTCGAACTGAACCGGGCGGTGGCCGTGGCGATGTGCGACGGCCCGGAGGCGGGCCTCGCGCTGGTGGAGGCGATCCTCGACCGCGGCGAGTTGGCCGACTACCGCCTGGCGCACGCCACGCGGGCCGACCTGTGCCGCCGCCTCGGCCGGGTCGAGGAAGCCCGGGAGGCCTACGAGCAGGCCCTGTCCATGACCCATCAGGAGACCGAGCAGCGATTCCTCAAAAAAAGGCTGGCCGAGCTGTCGAATTAGCCCGCCGCCGTTCGACTACCTGGTGAGACGCCCGGAAACAAGGCCCGAAACAAGGAGATAGCTGAGCATGGCCAACAAGATCACGCCGTTCCTCTGGTTCGACCGCCAGGCCGAGGAGGCCGCGCGCTTCTACTGCTCGATCTTCAGGAAGTCGAAGGTTGGCAGGATCGCTCGCTATCCCGAGGGCGGACCCGGCCCCGCCGGCTCGGTCATGACCGTCGAGTTCAAGCTCGAAGGCCAGGACTACATCGCGCTCAACGGCGGTCCGCAGTTCAGGTTCACCGAAGCCTTCTCGCTGGTCGTGAACTGCAAGGACCAGAAGGAAGTGGACTACTACTGGGACAAGCTGCTCGCGGGCGGCGGCAAGCCCGTGGCGTGCGGCTGGCTGCGCGACAAGTACGGGCTGTCCTGGCAGATCGTGCCGATCGGGATGACCCGGCTGTTCACGTCGAAGGACAAGGCCAGGGTTCAGCGCGCGTTCCAGGCCATGATGGGCATGGTCAAGCTCGACCTGGCGGCGGCGCAGCGCGCAGCGAAGGGCCCCAAATAGGAGTGATGACATGAAGTACCTGTGCCTCGTTTACGGCGCCGAGTCCGCCATCCAGACCATGGACGACCACGAGTGCCTGGCGTTTGACCAGGGCCTGCGCGCGAGCGGCCATTGCGTCGCCTCCGAGGCGCTGCAGCCGGTCGAGACCGCGACCACGCTGCGCGTGCGCAACGGCAAGCTATCGGTGTCGGATGGTCCGTTCGCCGAGACCAAGGAGCAGCTCGCCGGCTTCTACCTGGTCGAGGCGCGCGATTTGAACGAAGCCATCCAGTTGGCGTCCAGGATTCCCCCCGCCCGCGTGGGCAGCATCGAAGTGCGGCCGGTCCGCCCGATCCGCGTGAAGCCGCGGTCGGCGGGCGACCCGCTGCTTCAGAAAGACTGACAAGGAGCGTTCCCATGAATTACGTTGACGGTTTCGTGACCCCGGTGCCGCGCAAGAAGCTGCCGCAGTACCTCCGCATGGCGAAACTGGGCGGCAGGATCTGGAAGGAGCACGGCGCGCTCGAGTACGTCGAATGCGTGGCGGACGACGTCAAGGCCGGCAAGCACACCTCGTTTCCGCAAAGCGTGAAACTGAAGAAGGGCGAGGTGGTGGTCTTTTCCTACGCGGTCCACAAATCACGCAAGGCGCGCGACCGCTGCATGGCCAAGGTCATGAAGGACCCGCGCCTGGCCGAGTTCATGGACCCGAAAAAGCTGCCGTTCGATGGCCGCCGCATGTTCTGGGGCGGCTTCAAGGCCATCGTCGAGATGTAGGCGTCGAGCCCTAGAGCACCGGCTTGCCGTCGAGGACCAGGTTGACCAGCACCGCGTGCCCGTCGCGCACGCGCACCTCGGCCCAGGTATTGGCCTGGGCCTTGCGGCTGGCCTCCCAGTACTCGCGCTCGACTTCGGGCGCGCGCGCCTCGGGCAGGTAATAGCGGTCGAACGGGACGTGCACGTAGTTCGCCGGAGGCCCCTGTGGCGCCTGCCCCTGGCCGGGCTCTCGCGGCGTTTCGTCGAAGAACATCTGCTGGGCAAAGACGTCGATGTACTCGACGCCGGCGGGACGCTGCCCATGCAGCCGCACCAGGCGCGCGAACCCGTCGGGCCCGGCCTCCAGTTCCGCGTACATGCGCTGGTTGAACTGCGCGAAATCGCCGGGATTGGCCAGCGGCACGGGCACGCGGTCGACGGCGTACGCAAGCTGCACGTAGCGGCCGCGGAACGGATCGCCCGGATCCACCGGCGCGGTCTGGAACTTCCACACCGTGCCGGAGGTGCGGGTCTGCTCATGCTTGACGATCAGCGACACCGGCACCGCGAGCTGCGCGAGGCAGACCAGCGCGAACCCGGCTTGACCGAGCCGGGTCACGGCACGGACCTGACGTGGTGGCGCAGCCACAGCGTCGCGATGACGAAGCCGGCGCCCGTGACGATGAAGCCGACGCCGCGGACGATGTAGCTGAGGTCGCTGTCGAAGAAACGCAGCAGGATCAGCGCGGCGATCAGCGCCGCGCCCTGGTTCGCCAGCCCGAGTTGCGAGCGCGACAGGCCCGTGCGGATCAACGCTCCTGCGAGTGCGAGGGCGTAGACATGCGCCAGGATCACGGCGGGCGCCATCGCCTTGTCGGCCAGCAGCGGCAGGACGAAAGCCAGGACGAAAGCCAGCGGCGTGAGGACACCCAGCACCGGCGCGAGCAGCCGGTCACCGGCGCGGAACTCCTGCCACGCCAGCCACGCGGCGCCGGCGGCCAGCAACAGCGGCAGCAGCATGATCGACGAACGCGGCCAGTCGAGGTTGCGCAGCGCGTCATCGTGCGTCATGAGCAGCGCCATGACGAACACGCCGAAGCGCCCGATGCTGCGCAGCGGATTGCCCCAGGCGCCGTGCACGCCGGCGAAGTAGCGCTGGCCAGCGAGCACGGCCGCGGCGGCCATGCCGGCATAGATCACGAACAGCGCGTCCATGTGGTCGCGATGGCCCACGTACACGAAGCCGATGGCGAGCGTGATCAGCGCCGTGCGCAGCATCCAGGCCACGCGCGCACCGGCGCGGTCGAGCCGGATGTGGCGCACGAGGTGCGGCAAGGGCAATGCGAACAGGGCCAGGAACAGCGGCAGGCGCAGCGGATCGGGCATGTCGCCGAACGAGCGTCCCCACCACCAGTGCGCTCCGGCGGCCGACCAGCCGAGCGCGAGCAGCCAGCAGGCCGCGGCCACGGCGCTGGAATCGAGCACGTAGACCAGCGGCACCGCCAGCAGCAGCCAGGTCAGCAGGAAGCGCGGCAGGTCGCCGCCCATCTGGTAGGTCTGGGCAATCAGCGCGATGCTCGCGCCGATCGCGATCGCCGTGAACAAGCCGGCCGCTTCGCTCCACACGCGGCCGCCGCTGCGCAGTGCCCAGGCCGACGCGCCCTGTCCTGCGAGCAGCGGCAGCAGCGACAGGCCGACGCGCATTTCGGGCGTCCAGTTTTGCCAGTTGTGCGCGAAGATCAGGATGATGCCGAGGCCGACCAGCGCCGCGCCGCCGGTGGCGAGCAGGATCATGCCCCAGCCCAGGCGCGAGCCGGCCTCCGCCGCGTCCTGCGCGTAGTGCGCGCGCAAGCGCGCCGCGGCCGCGGCGTCGACCACGCCCTTCTCGATCAGCTTCGGCAGCTCGTCGAGCAGCCAGGCCGGTTCTTTCTGCATGGAAGGATTCTAGCTCGCCCTAGCCCGCAACCCGCTCGAAGTACTCGACCATGCGCTGGCGCTGGCGGGCGTCGGGCATCGGCCCGGACAGCGCCGCCATGTTCTCGCGCATGTGCTCGACGCTCGACGTCGCCGGGATGGCGCAGGTCACCGCCGGGTGCGAGACGACGAACTTCAGGAAGAACTGCGACCACGCCGAGCAGCCGATCTCGCCGGCCCACGGCGGCAGCGGCTTGCCGGCCACCCGCTCGAACAGCTCGCCGGTGCGAAACGGCCGGTTGATGATGACGGCCTTGCCGTGCGCGGCCGCCGCCGGCAGCAGCTTCTCCTCGACGTCGCGGTCGGCGATGCTGTAGCTGAACTGGGTGAACTCGAAGTCCTTCTGTTGCTCGATGATGGCGAGCATGTCGTCGTGGCGGCGGCCGTGCGAGGTGGTCACGCCGAGGTAGCGCAGGCGCTTGCTCGCGCGCCACTCCTTCAGCGTCGGCAGGTGCGCCTCCCAGTCCAGCAGGTTGTGCACCTGCATCAGGTCGAAGCGCTCCACGCCCCACAGCTTGAACGACAGGTTCATCTGGCCCACGCCGGCGATGCGCGTCGGAATCCACACCTTGGTCGCCGCGAACAGTTGCGGCGCGCCGTCGAGTTGCTCGCGGCAATGGCCGACGGCCGCTTCGGCCAGCCCGTACATCGGCGAGGAGTCCACCAGGGTGCCGCCGCCCTCGAAGAACGCGCGCAGCACCTCGACGCGCTGCTTGCGCGCGTCGGTGTACGGCGCGACGTTGAAAGTCAGCCAGGTGCCCATGCCCACGCTCGGGATCTTCTCGCCGCTCGCCGGGATCGCCTTCATGTGCGCCGCGCGCGTAGCGGCCGCAAGCGATCCCGGGGCGAGCGCCGCGGCCGCGAGCCCGGCGACGCCCTGCAGGATCCGCCGCCGCGTGATCAGCGCTGGATCTCCAGGTGGCCGATGGACGGCTGCGGGATCAGCGATTTGGTCAGTCGCGAGATGCCTTCGCTGACGTACAGCGCCATCACGAACACCACGCCCGCCAGTACCACGCCGACCGCCATGTTGCCCTGCTTGAGCTCCTCGCCGAGCTTCATTTTTTTGGTCATGCGCCCCCAGAAGCGCAGCGTCAGCGAGATGGTATAGACCGCGACCACGAACACGAGCCCGAGGTGGCCGACAATCAGCAGCAGCAGCTGCCAGCCCGTCACGTATTCGACCGGCGAGGTGAAGTAGAGCCGGACGAGGTTCGACACGGGGAAGATGCCCTCGCGCACGATGAGGCCGCCGGAAATCAGCAGCGCGGCGAGCAGGATCCCGGCGCCGAGGTTGTTCTTCCTCATCTCGACTTCGGCGTCGTAGTCGCGGTTCGTCGCGATGAAGAGCCGGTAGTTGGTGTACACCACCAGCAGTCCGACGCCCACCGACAGCAGGAACTCGAACAGCGCCAGCAATACCGACGTCCAGTTCATGGCTCTCCTCCCTCAGAACAACGGATCGATCCGCACGTCCTGCATCGTCGCCAGCGCGGCTTGTGTGGTGGGGGCGATCATCCCGGGCGGCAGCCGGCCGGGCCCGGACGGCTCGATCAGCACGAATGGCTCGCCGCGATACTCGATGAAGGCATCGCCGGGGCGCGGCACGCGCGCGATGCCGACGAGGTAGTGCCGCGGCACGTGCACGCCGATCATGCGCGTGCCGGGGAAGTTGGTGAGGATCGCGGCCAGCAGCGCCGACTTGGAATCGCAGTCGCCGAAGCCGGCCTCGAGCACGCGCGGCGGCGGGTAGAAGCCGAGGATGTCGCGTTCGCCCTCCTGCTTCGGCGGGCGCTGGTACGGCAACGCCGACTGCACGAAGGTGAGCATCGCGCCGAGCGACTCGTCGGCGCCGTACTTGCGGGCCGTGACCAGGCGGTCGAACTCGCGCGCAAGCTCGCGCACGCGCGGACGGTTGCGCGCGACGACGGCCGGAATGTCCACGTACAGGCGCCGCACGCCGTCAACCATGCGCCAGGCCAGCCCGCGGCTGCGGTAATGCTCCTCGATGCGCCGGTCGAACTCTTCTTGCGCGCAGCCGCAGTCCTTGGCCATTTGTTGCGCCTCGGCCGCGGAGTAGCCGAACTCGGCCATCGACTCGCGCGCGGCGCCGCCCGACAGCGTGAAGGCGAGCTGCAACGGGTCGCGATTGAAGTTGACGAAGCTGGCAGTGACGCTGTGCTCGCCCTTGGCGCCCGTGGTGAGCTGGTAATCGCGCTCGGCGGCGGCCGCGGCAGTAGCGGCCGCGATGGCTGCGCCGAACAGCAAGATCTGGAGCGTCCGCGCCATGAAGTTCCTCTCGGGGCGCCCGCACACTACCATGACGGCCTCGTCCGACAGGAGGCTGCAATGAAGAGCCTGGGTCCACGCCGGCGCAAATGGCTCACGGTGCTGACCGTGCTGATCGCGGTCGGAGTGCCGGGCTACTACGCGCTGGTGCAGCACAGCCCCGCTCCGGCGGGCGAATTCGCGCTCGACCTCGCGCGCATCCGCGCCCTCGCCGATTCGATCCCGGGCGACAAGCCCTCGGCCGTGCGCTACGAGGAGGTGCTGGCGCTGGGCTTCACCGAAGCGATGGTGATGGCGGGCGACCCGTGGAAGGTGACGCCGATGCCGGTGTACTCCTACCAGCTCGTGTTCCCTGCGCAGACCATCATCGTGGACACCGCGCTGGCGCGAGCCGACGGCAAGCCGGAGTTCCTCGCCCTGAGCTACGACGAGGCGGCCTACCAGCGCATGAACGCCGCGATGGCGAAGGCCGCGCAGATCGTCGTCACGCACGAGCACATGGACCACATCGGCGGCATCGCCGCGCATCCGCAGCTGGCACAGCTCAAGCCGGCGCTGCGCCTGACCGCCGAGCAGCTGGCCAATCCCAAGGGGATGGAGCCGGTGAAGCTGCCGGCCGAGCCGCTGGCCGGCTACGAGCCGCTGCGCTACGACGGCCTGCTGGCCATCGCGCCCGGCGTCGTGCTGATCAAGGCGCCCGGCCACACGCCGGGCAGCCAGATGGTCTACGTGCGGCGCGCCGACGGCCGGGAGCTGCTGTTGCTGGGTGACGTGAGCTGGCGCCGGCGCAACATCGAGCAGGTGCGCGAGCGGCCGCTCTTCATGACGCTGATGATTGGCGAGGATCGCCAGGCCGTGCTGGCACAGTTCGCGGCGCTGAACGCGCTGTCGCGCAGCGAGCCCGGGATCGCGCAGGTGCCCGGCCACGACCGGCCCGAAGTCGCCGCGCTAACCGCGGCCGGACTGCTCCACAAGGGGTTCCAGTAGCCCGAAGTGTGCGGCAGGTCTCAAATTTTCCCTTCGAAAACCACCAGTTATCTGCCCCGCCCCCCCTGGCATCGGTTGTGCCCGCTGAGACGAACCTGGTCACATGACAAGGTCAGGCGCGCCGCTATGATTGCGCCCCATGAACGCTCCTGCTTCCTCATCCGCACCGGCCGACGGCCACCTGCAACGCCTTGGCGCTGCGGCCGCCACCGAGTTGCGCAAGACGGTGCGCACGGCGCTCACTGACGTCATCGGTCACTTCATCCAGAAGTTGCCGGAGGTGATCCTCGAGGCGGTCAATCGCGCCAGCAACCCGACCGACAGCAACGCGCTGACGGAGCTCTCCAGGAGCGTCGGCCCGCGCACCAACGCCTGGATCGAGACCTTCGCGCGCCAGGTCGATCAGCACATGATCGGCGGTCTGGCGAGCGCGCTCGCCGAAGAAGCGGCCGTTCCCACCGGCGCCGAGGATTCGGTCGCGCTGGCGGGCGTGGAGCTGCGCGCCGAGGAGCGCTACCAGAAGCTGGTCATGGAGCTCGATGCGCGCCTGAACCGCATCGGCCTGATGATGTACGTCCCGATTTACTCGAAAGCCCTGGCGCCGGCGAGCTTGTGCCGGTCGCTGCAGGAGACCGCCGAAGCGATGCAGTGGCCGCCGCGCCAGCGCCGCCTGCTGCTGGAGGCGTTCGATCGCCTCGTCGTGCCGCAGCTCGAGCGCGTATACCGCGCGCTGATCGCCGCGCTGACGCGCATCGGCACCGAGGCCGTCAAGGCCAGCGCCGAGACGCTCAAGAAGACCGGCAACCGCCGCGTCATCAAGATGCCGCCCAAGGGCCCGCAGCCGATGCAGGCGCCGGCCAATCAGCGCGAAGTCGACGGCGCCTCGCTCGGCATGCTCGAGTCGATGGCGTTGAAATCCGACGGCGAGGGCTACACCGACGGCTTGCTGGCCGCCGACCTGCTCGCGCTCAACGACGGCAAGCCGCTGCCGGGCGTGGTGCAGGACCAGAGCTGGGTGCCGATCCAGCGCGTGTCGCTGGCCGGCCACTTCCTGAACGTCGTCATCTCCGACGCGATGGTGCCGGACGACCTGAAGCCCCACCACGAGTCGGTGCGCTTCCCGCTGATGAAATCGGCGCTGACCGACGACAGCCTGTTCACCTCGAAGACCCACCCGCTGAACTCGCTGATCAACGAGCTGTTGCTCAAGTCGGCGACCTCGCGCGTCACCGGCAACACGGAAACGCGCCGCATGGCCGAGCTGCTGCAGCAGGTGCTGGTGCAGTTCAACCTCGCGCCGGAGTTCGTGCGCCAGGCCATGAAGTCGACCAGCCCGATTCAGGAAACGCAGATCAATCGCTTCTTCGAGCTGCAGAAGCAGCAGGCCCAGCAGCGCCGCGACTTCGTCATCGCCGAAGCCAAGCGCGTGGTGGTAAAGAAGCTCGAGGAGATGACCTTCGCGCGCAACATCCCGGCGCCGGGCATCCGTTTCCTGAACGCCGCCTGGGGCCCGCTGCTGACCAAGCGCCTGCTCCAGCATGGCGCCGCCAGCCAGCAGTGGAAGGCGGCGCTGGACCAGATGGACAAGCTGCTCGACCTGCTCGAAGCGCGTCAGCCGGGCACGGCGCCCTCGGCAGAGTGGAAGGACCTGTTGCAGCACATGGGGCAGGCCCTCGTCGCCGAAGGCATGGCGCACGCGAAGGTGACCGAGGCGCTACAGGCGCTCGAAGCCTCCCGGCATACCCAGCTCGCGGAAGCGATCTAGCTGGACGGCCGGCCGTAGGCCGGCCTCTAGTTCAGCGTTCCTGGCGGCCCCGGCCGCCGTCACCACGTCCCTGCCGCTGCACTTGCGGACGCGTCTCCTGACCCTGGCGATACTCGCGGCCGCCGCCGCGATTCACTTCACCCTTGCCGCCGCCGCGGAACTCGCGCGGCGCGCTTTCCACCGCCCGCGGCCGCTGCGTGTGCTCGACCCGGCCGCGCTCGCTCCCGGACGGGCGCCGGGACTCCACGCGCGCAGGACCGCGCGTCTCGCGACGCACTTCGCCCCTGCCGTGCGATACGGACCGGTCGCTCGACACGCGCGGCGCCTCGCGCCGCGGCGTGGCGCGCCGCTCCAGGGCACTGCGGGAGCCGCCTGACGGACGCGCCTCGCGGCGCGCGCTCAGGCCCTGGCGCACTTCGTCCCAGCTGCGGCGGTTGCCCGGACGCTGCGGCGAATCGTTGCGGTGCTGCTGGCGCGGCGCGTCACTGCGCTGCGGCCGCCCGGTGCGGCGGTCGTCACCACGGTCCGGGCGACGGTTGTCGTGCCGCCACTCGGGACGCCGCGAATCCTGGCGCCGGGAGCTGCGCGGATCGTGCGCGCCGTCGCGCGGGCGGCGCACGTTGCTGCCGCCCGAGTAGCCCGGCGTCGGCCGGTAATTACGGTGCGGCCGCGTAACAACCACGTGGCGGTCGCGCCAGTTGAAGCGGCTGTAGTAGTAGCTGGGGCCGAGGCGGAAGCCCGCTCCCCAGAAGAACGCGGCACCACCGTGGTAGTGGTGCACGGGATAGCCGGCCCAGAACGACCAGTGATGCGGCGGGTAGTACGGCCACCACCACGAACCGTAAACGACCCACGGGTTGTAGTACGGCACGTAGACCACACTGGCGACCGCGGGCTCGAGGTAGATGTATTCGCGCTCCCGCACGACGCGCACGTGCTCGACCGATCCGAGCGTGCCCTCGGCGTCCGCGCGATCGCGCAGGTACTGCACGCGATCCATCACGTCGGCCTCCTGGTCGAGGAAGGCCTCGCCGAGGTCTTCGGTCCACTCCGGGTCGTCATCCATGCGCTCGAGCACGTCGGGGAAGGCCACCAGCGCCTTCACGCTCGGGTCCCAGTCCCTGCTCTCGACGGCGTTCACCGCTGCCTGGCCACTCAGGTCCGGGTGGCGCCGCGACCATTCGGCCGCCGCTTCGACGTCATCGGGCACGGTCGCCGCGATCAGCACGTGCGACAGCACGGCATCCGGATACAGCGCGATCGGCGCCAGCATCTGGTCGAGCTCCGCCTCGGTGAACGGCGTTGCGGGGCGCGACACCGCGCCCGCCGCCAGCGGCAGCGACAGCAGCAAGCCCGCGGACCACTTGATGAGCGTATTCATTGATTGGCTCCTGCGAATCAGGCCCGCCAGCCCCAGCAGCAGCAGGGGCAGCAGGCCGGTGGGCGCGAGCGCGCCGGACACGTAGACATAGCCGTCGGTGGACCCGTCATCCATATAGCCGCCTGAGAAGCGTACGTCCGGGCCGCTCAGCGTCGAATACCCGCCGCGCCCGCCGATCTCCTCGACGTCCAGGTGCAGCGTGTACTCACCGTTGGGGATCGCGGCAACCGTGCAGTCGAAGCCGGGCTGCGAGCGGAAGTCGCCCGCGTAGAGGCCCTCGACCACGGCCGAGCACAGCGTGTGGCCCGATGATGCCGGGCCGAAGCCGCTGGTGGCGTAGAGCGTCAGGCGAACGTCGTTGGTGAAGCGCGAGTCGATGCGGTTGTTGCGCAGCTGCGCGAAGTCGACCGACACGCGATAACCGCCCGAGTACGGAAAGACATCGAGCGGGCCGACGGCCTCGACGCCACCGCGCCACAGCATGCGCGGCGACAGCGTGCGGGCATCCTCGAAGGTCCCCGGGAAGTCGTCGTCCTGCAGCAGCACGTGCGCGTAGTACTCGCCCGGCGTCGCGTCATCGGCGGGCGCGATCTCGTTGAAGTCCAGCAGGCTGCTGGAGCCGGGGACCGTGCCGATCGAGGCGTCGGCGACGTCGGTGCCCTCGCCTGCCGGCGTGGCGTCTTCGGTCAACCAGGCCCACAGCGACAGCGGGCCGGTCGCGGTCCCGTCGCTGTTCTGCACGCGCTCGGCATAGAACTCGGCGTCGACGAACTCGAAGCCCTCGGAGTCCACGTCGGCGACGTAGTAGTCGAGCGTGACCTCACCTTGCAGCGTGGCGTCCGCCCATGCCGCCGGCATCGCCGCCGCCAGGAGCCACCCGAGGGCCGGGACCCACCGCCTGTCGAAACGTTCTGCATTCATGGCCCCTAGCTTCTGCGCCTGCGCCTGAAGGCAAGCTGAACGCCTGGCACGGGAAATTCCCGGCTTCCCGGAAGTGTCGTAAGGCGCCGAAAAGTGTCAGGAATCCTGTGACCTCGGTCACGAACCTGAACCG
>JANNLM010000058.1:0-1801 GCA_031396825.1 Gammaproteobacteria bacterium
GTTGAACGCGGTCGTGTTGCAGCCCCAGATCTGCGAGACCTTGTGCGTGAAGCCCTGCTGGAAGTCGGCCCGGCTGCTGCGCGAGAACAGGCTGTCCGGGTTGCCGGCCAGCGGGTCGATCGGCGAGAAACGCGCCAGCGCGGTCAGCATGCGCTTGAGGAACTGCGGGTTGGTCTCGAGGAAGTCGCGCACTTCGCGCAGGGCCTGCTTGCGAGCGAGTCGGCAGTCGCCGGGCAGGACGGGATCACACGAGCGCCCGAACGTCTGCTGGAAGCCGAGCTGGGCGACGTTGAAATCGAGCAAGCCGGTGCCCTGCCCGAACGTCATGCCGATGTCGATGCCGCGAAAATCGAGGTCGGCGTCGACGAAGTCGAACGCCGCCGTCGGAAAGCGTGTCGCCAGCGCATCGGGATCGAGGGAGTCGATCGAGTCGCCGACCGAGCTGAACCCCTGGTTTTCCGGATTGCTGCTGCCGACCTGCACGCCGACGATGAAAGGCTTCTTGGCGTGCACCGGGCCGGCCAGCATCACGACCGCAAGTCCCGCGACGGCACAGTGGCGCAGCATGGATCCGTGCATTGCAGACTCCTCGCGACTCCCGCAGTCGGACGGCGAGTGTAGTCCGCAGCCCTTCAGCGCAGCAATCGCACCAGCTTGTCGAGCTCGGACTTCTGCCTGAACTTGATGGTCAGGCGGCCGCCGCCGTCGCTGCCCTGCTGCACCCGCACCGGCAGGCCGATCTTCTGCGACAGGTCCGACTCGAGCGGCGAGCGGTTGGGCTTGCGGCCCTTGGCCGAACTGCGGCCGGCCAGCGCGGCCCGCACCAGCTCCTCGGTCTGGCGCACCGAGTAGCTGCGCGCGATGACGAGGTTGGCCAGCGACGACTGCCGGGGACCGGTAACACCGAGCAGCACCTTGGCGTGGCCCAGCGAGAGCTTGCCGGTGCGCAGCAGCGCCTGCACGTCCTCGTTCAGCTCGAACAGGCGCAGCAGGTTGGTGACCTGCACGCGCGAGCGGCCGACCGCGTCGGAGCATTGCTCGTGCGTGAGGCCGACCTCGTCGATCAGTCGTTTCAGCGCCGTCGCCTCTTCCAGCGGGTTCAGGTCGGCACGCTGGATGTTCTCGACCAGCGCCACCGCCATCGCCGCGCGGTCTTCCATGGCGCGCACGACCGCCGGAATGGTCTTGAGGCCGGCTTTCTGCGCGGCGCGCCAGCGCCGCTCGCCGGCGACGATCTCGTAGCGTCCGCCCGCGATCGGCCGGGCCACGATCGGCTGCACCACGCCCTGCGCGCGGATCGAGTCGGCCAGCGACTCGAGCTGCTCCGGATCGAAGTTGCGGCGCGGCTGGTGCGCGCCGGGCTGCAGCAGGTCGATCGGCAGCTCCAGCAGGTCTTCGCCGGGCTCCGGGCCGCTGCCCGCGCCGACCGTCCCCAGCAGGGCGTCGAGCCCCCGCCCCAGACCGCGTTTCTTGATGGCCACCTGCATCCCCCTTTAAGCCGCCCGCGCCGCGCTGTCGTACCGGCGCAGGATTTCCCCCGCGAGCGCAATGTACGCGCGCGCGCCGGGGCAGTCGAAGTCGTAGATCATCGCCGGCAGGCCGTGGCTCGGCGCCTCGGCCAGGCGCACGTTGCGCGGCACGATGGTGCGGTAGACCTTGTCGCCGAAGTGCTGCACGAGCTGCGCGGACACTTCATTCGCCAGGTTGTTGCGCGGATCGAACATGGTGCGCAGCAGGCCTTCGATCTCGAGCTTGGGGTTGATCAGCTTCTTGATGCGGTTGATCGTGTCCACCAGCGCGG
>JANNLM010000064.1:0-5130 GCA_031396825.1 Gammaproteobacteria bacterium
CCAGGCGGTTGAACGTCGCCCAGTGCCGCGCGATGCCGAACATGAGTTCCTTGCACTCGCGCTGGAACGCCGGGACCGGCACCAGCAGTTTGAGCACCACGAACGGCAGGAAACACAGGCCGGCGACCGTCACGGACAGGAGCAACAGGACCCCGGCGAGGAGGCCGACCAGCGTCGGCGGCAACAGCAGTGACAGCATGTGATGCCTCGTGACTACGCCCGGTGGAACGCGCGGCTTTCGGCGTGCACCGCCTCGATCAGCGCCGCCGCGTGCTCGGGCGGCGTCTCCGGCAGGATGCCGTGGCCGAGGTTGAACACGTGCCCCGGCCCGGCTCCATAACTCTTCAATACTCGGACCGTCTCCTCGCGGATGCGTTCCGGCTGGGCGAACAGGATGACGGGATCGAGGTTGCCCTGCAGCGCCACCTGCCGTCCCACGCGCGCGCGCGCGCCGGACAGCTCGACGGTCCAGTCCACGCCGAGCGCGTCGGCGCCGGTCGCCGCCAGCGCCTCGAGGTGCGCGCCGCCACCCTTGGTGAACAGGATCACCGGCACCTGCGGCGCCGCGGCCTTGAGCGATTTCACGATCTGCGCCATCGGCGCCAGCGAGCAACGCGCGAAGGCTTCCGGCGCCAGCGCGCCGCCCCAGGTGTCGAACACCATGACCGCCTGCACGCCGGCCTTGATCTGGGCAAGGAGATAGCTGCTCACCGACTCGGTCAGCACCTTGAGCAGCTGCTCCATCACGGCCGGCGCGTCGTAGGCCATTTTCTTGACGAGCTGGAAATCGTGGCCGCCCCGGCCCTCGACCATGTAGGTCGCCAGCGTCCACGGGCTGCCGGCAAAACCAATCAGCGGCACCGAGCCGGACAGCGCTTTGCGGATGGTGCGCACCGCGTCCATCACGTAGCGCAGTTCGGTTTCCGGATCCGGGGCGGCGAGGTTCCTGATCGCGGCCTCGGTCTGCACCGGCTTGCGGAAACGCGGCCCTTCGCCTTCAACGAAGTGCAGGCCCAGCCCCATCGCGTCGGGGATGGTCAGGATGTCGGAGAACAGGATCGCGGCGTCGAGCGGGAAGCGCGCGAGTGGCTGTAACGTGACTTCGCAGGCCAGCTCCGGCGTGCGCACCAGCTGCATGAAGTCGCCGGCGCGCTTGCGCGTCTCGCGGTACTCCGGCAGGTAGCGCCCGGCCTGGCGCATCATCCAGACCGGCGTGATGTCGACCGGCTCGCGCCTGAGCGCGCGCAGGAAGCGGTCGTTCTTCAGCGACTCAGCGAGCCGCGGCGGCGATTTCATCTTGGATGGCCTGTGCAGCCTTGCGTGGATCGGCGGCGTCGCGGATCGGGCGGCCGACGACGATGTAGTCGGCGCCGGCCTTGATCGCCGCGGTCGGGGTCATGACACGCTTTTGATCGGAGTCGGACGTGTTGTCCACCGGCCGGATGCCGGGCGTGACGCAGACGAGCTTAGGCCCGATCTCCTTGCGCAACCGCTCGACCTCGAGCCCCGAGGAGACCACGCCGTCGCAGCCGGCGGCGAGCGCGCGCCGGGCGCGCGACAGCACCAGCTCGCCGACGTCGCACTTGAAACCCATGTCGTCGAGGTCGCCGCGATCCAGGCTGGTCAGCGCGGTGACCGCCAGCACGCGCAGGCCGCCGGATTTCGCCTTGGCCGCCGCTTCCATGATGGCCTGGTTGCCGTGGACGGTGCAGAAGTCCGCACCGCGCTCGGCCAGGCTCTTCACCGCGCGCGCCACCGTCTCCGGGATGTCGAAGAACTTGAGGTCCACGAACACCTTCTTGCGCTGTGCGCGCAGGTCGTCGAGGAACTCGAAGAACCCGCCGCTCATGAACAGCTCGAGGCCGATCTTGTAGAACACGACCGCGTCGCCCAGGCGCTCGACCAGCGCTTTGGCGGCCGGAATGTCCGGCACGTCGAGGGCGACGATCAGGCGCTCGCGGGCGGGGATCGGTGTCACGCCCTAGATTCCCGTCAACAGGAAGTCCATCGCCGCGGTGATTGCGCTGCGCTGCGAACTGAGGTCGCCGACCGGAGCGCCCAGGTGGCGTTCCTGGATGGCGCCGATCTCGGTGGGCGACATGACCAGATCCTGGCCGCTGACGGACAGCAGGGGATTCAGGTGTCGCATGCGCTCGCCAAAGTACTGCGGCGTCACCAGCATCACGATCACGCGAGCCCTTACGCTCACCAGGTCCGACTGAACGTCGAGCAGATAGGGCGCTCGATCGGCCGTGGTCCGGCTCGGGTTCCGATAGACGTGGAACTGGGCCATCAGAACGGACGGAAGTCGTCGCTCAGCAGCCCGTCGCGCTCGATGCGCGCGTTGAAGTGCTCGATGGCCGCGCGATTTTCTTCAAGCCACTTCTCCGCGCGCTTGCGGCGCAGGTGTTCGCGCAAGCCATCCTCGAATACCTGTGACAGGTTCAGCTTGAGCGCCCGCGCTTCGCGCAGGATGACTTCGCTGACACTGAGATTGACCGCCGTCTTTGCCATGCGCATCATTATGCGCATGCCGAGTGCGCAAGGCAACCGCGGATAACCATTTGTATTTAAGGCGTTTTATGCGCCATGCGGCCACAGCCAGGCGAACGCCGCGCCGCCGGCAAAACCGTAGATCAGCGAATCGAGCAGGTCCTTGCCCACCGCCACCCACGGCTTGCCGAACCAGATGCCGTCGGAAATGCTGCCGATGGCGTAGGCCATGAAGCCGATCGCGGCGGTGACGCGCAGCACCTGCATCGGCGCGGCGCCCGCGGCGAGCGTGTGGGCGGCGATGTAGGCGATCAGGAAGCTCACCAGCAGGTTCAGTGCGAACCATGAGCCGAGCATCTTGCCCATGTTCGGCATGCCGTTGGGCAGCACCCACACCATCGCCACCGGGCCCTCGACGAAGCGCTGCTGGATCTCGGGTTTCTGCGCGTCCTGCGGGCCGAGGCAGTGCGGCATCGAGTACTGGCCCGGAGTCGCCTCGCCCTTGCGGATCGCGGCGCGCACCTCGTCCTCATTCGACAGCTTGCGGTAGTCGGCGTTGTGCCACTTGAACACCATGTGGATCAGGCTGCTGGCGACGAACACGGCGACGGCGCCGAGCACGATGGGCAGCCACAGCGAGGCGAGGGAAACCATGGGTGACTCCAAGCGGATGTCCGGCGCGCATTATGCCGGTCGCCCTGTAGGAGCGCCTTCAGGCGCGACCGGTCGCGGCTAAAGCCGCTCCTGCCTCAGACCTGCAGGTAGTCCAGGATTCCCTGCGCCGCCTCGCGGCCCTCGAACACGGCGGTGACGACCAGGTCCGCGCCGCGCACCATGTCGCCGCCGGCGAAGACCTTGGGGTTGCCGGTCTGGAACGAGGGCTTCTTGATGACCTTGATCTTGCCGTCGTCATGCACGGCCAGGCTGTGCTCGGCGAACCAGCTCGCCGGGCTCGGGCGGAAGCCGAAGGCGATCACGACGCGGTCGGCTTCGATCACCTGCTCGGAGCCGGGCACCGGCTCGGGCAGGCGGCGGCCTTTCTTGTCAGGCGCGCCCAGGCGCGTTTCGATGACTTTGACGCCCTCGACCTTGCCGTTGCCGACGATCTCGAGCGGCTGCCGGTTGAACAGGAACTCGACGCCCTCTTCCTTGGCGTTGCTGACCTCGCGCCGGCTGCCCGGCATGTTGGCCTCGTCGCGCCGGTAAACGCAGGTAACGTCGCGGGCGCGCTGACGCACCGCGGTGCGCACGCAGTCCATCGCCGTGTCGCCGCCGCCGAGCACGACCACGCGCTTGCCCTTCATGTTGACGAACTCTTTCGGATCCTTCTCGATGCCGAGCACGCGGTTCACGTTCGAGATCAGGTAGGGCAGGGCCTCGTGGACGCCGTCGAAGTTTTCGCCGGGGAAGCCGCCCTTCATGTAGGTGTACGCGCCCATGCCGAGGAACACGGCATCGTGGCCGTCGAGCAGCTTGGCGAACGGCACGTCCTTGCCGATCTCGGTGTTGAGCACGAACTTCACGCCCATGCCCTCGAGGATCTGGCGGCGCGTCTTGACCACGTCCTTTTCCAGCTTGAACGGCGGGATGCCGAAGGTCAGCAGGCCGCCGATCTCGGAGTACTTGTCGTAGACGATCGATTTCACGCCGTTGCGTGCCAGCACGTCGGCGCAGGCCAGGCCGGCGGGGCCGGCGCCGACGATGGCGACCTTCCTGCCGGTGGCCACGACCTTGCTCATGTCCGGGCGCCAGCCCTGCTTGAGCGCCTCGTCGGTGATGTATTTCTCGATCGAGCCGATGGTGACGGCGCCGAAGCCGTCGTTGAGCGTGCAGTCGCCCTCGCACAGGCGGTCCTGCGGGCAGATGCGGCCGCAGATCTCGGGCAGCGAGTTGGTCTGGTGCGACAGCTCGGCCGCCTTGAACAGGTTGCCTTCCTCGACCAGCTTGAGCCAGTTCGGGATGTAGTTGTGCACCGGGCACTTCCACTCACAGTACGGGTTGCCGCATTGCAGGCAGCGCCCGGCCTGCTGCGCCGCCTGGTCCGCGCCGTACTGGCCGTAGATCTCGCGGAAGTCGTGCAGGCGCACGCGCACTTCGGCCTTGTCCGGATCCTGGCGCGGCACGTCCATGAACTGCATGACGTTCTTGGCCATGGCTATGCCGCCGCCCGGATGGCTTGCACCAGCGAGCCGATGTCGGCCGCCTTGGGCTTCACCAGCCAGAACTTGCCGAGGTAGTCGCGCCAGTCCTCGAGGATGTGCTTGCCCCACTGGCTGCCGGTCATTTCGATGTGGTCCTGGATCAGCGATTTGAGGTAATGCTGGTGCGCTTCCATGTGCTCGGCCTGGATGCGGTTGATGTCGATCAGTTCATGGTTATAACGGTCGACGAAGCCGCGCTTCTCGTCGAGCACGTAGGCGAAGCCGCCGGTCATGCCGGCGCCGAAGTTGATGCCGGTGCGGCCGAGCACCACCACCACGCCGCCGGTCATGTACTCGCAGCCGTGGTCGCCGCAGCCCTCGACCACCGCCAGCGCGCCGGAGTTGCGCACGGCGAAACGCTCGCCGGCGACGCCGGCCGCGTACAGCGAGCCGCCGGTGGCGCCGTACAGGCAGGTGTTGCCGATGATCATCGAGT
>JANNLM010000107.1:0-16880 GCA_031396825.1 Gammaproteobacteria bacterium
TGGTCATCAGCGGAATCGACGGCGCGACGCTGCGTACCCACACGGGACCTTCGGGAGCGAATTTCGGCTCCAGCGTTGCGGGCCTCGGCGACGTCTCGGGCGACGCGGTGTCGGATTACGCCATCGGCGGCGGATTCCCCGGCGGTGTGGTCGAGGTCCATTCCGGCGCGAATGGCGCACTGCTCTATACGGTTACACCTGTCGCCGGTGGCGTCGCGCTCGGCTTCATCTGGATCAATGCGGTCGGCGACGTGGACGGCGACTCGCGACCCGACTTTTTCGCCGCCGACATCAACGCCGACGCCAACCATGGTCGCGCTTACCTCATCTCCGGCGCGACTGGCACGATCATCCGCACCCATGTCGGCGACGGCGGCGTGGAGCTGTTCGGCATCGGGCGCCACGGCGGCTTCGATGTGGACGGCGACACGGTGCCGGACCTGTTCATCGCCGGCTACCACAACAGCGAGGGCGCAGTCCGGGCAGGCAAGGCCTTCGTGTTCTCCGGCGCGACCGGCGCGCTGCTGCGCACCATGACCGGCACACAGGCGAACCAGGCGCTTGGCTACGACGCGGCGCAGCTCGGCGACGTGGACGGCGACGGGCTGGTGGACTACGCGCTGACCGGCGGCCAGGAGACGTCGCCGAGCACCGGCATCGTCTACGTCATCAAGGGGACGGCGTTGCCCTGACAACTCACTCCGGCGTCGTGGGATCGATGACAGTCGCCACCAGGGAAACACGAGTGGCCGGGAAGCCACCCCGCCGGGCGTGCTCACGGACCGTGGCTTCGTCCGGAGCGAGGTAAATGCAATAAATCACGTCGTCGGTGACGTAGCTATGCACCCATTGAATGGTCGGGCCCAGTTCCTGAAGGACCTGGAGGGAGGTCAGCGAGATGCCCTTGAGTTCCTCGGCCGAGAATTTTCCAGCCCCCGGGATGTGCCTTTCAATGACGTACCTGGGCATGACAACTCCTTTGCGGGTTGAAGTGCCGGCAGTCTAGCCTGCCTGTGGAGTGCCTTCATTCTGGAATTACGGCAAGTGCGGCCGCGCCAGGTATTCCTGCGACTGCATCTCGATCAAGCGCGACAGCGCGCGCTGGAACTCGAACTTGAGCTTGCGGCCGGCGTAGAGCTGCTCGCGCGGCACGTCGGCGGCGAGGATCAGCTTGACGCCGCGGTCGTAGAACTCGTCGACCAGCGTGATGAAGCGGCGCGTGGCGTCCTCGTCGTCGGCGGTCAGCCGCGGCACCTTCGACAGCAGCACGCTGTGGTGCGTGCGCGCCAGCTCGACGTAGTCGGCGGCCGAGCGCGCGGTCTGGCACACCGCGGCAAAGTCGAACCACGCCACGCCCTCAGCCAGCTTGCGCGCCGGGATCGGCCGCCCCTCGACTACCAGTTGTCCAGGCTTGCCGGGCTCGGGCGCGAGCTCGTCGAACCACGCGGCGAGGTTGGCCTCAGCGGCGGCGTCGCTGGGTGAGTGGTAGATCTCGGCGTGGGTCAGCGCGCGCAGCCGGTAGTCGGTCGGGCTGTCGAGGTGCAGCACCGCGCAGTGCTGCTGGATGCGCTCGATCGCCGGCACGAAGCGCTCGCGCTGCAGGCCGTCCCGGTACAGGTCCGACGGCGCGACGTTGGAGGTCGCTACCAGCGTGACGCCGCGCTCGAACAGCCCCTCGGTCAGCCGCCCCAGGATCATGGCGTCGGCGATGTCGGAGACGAAGAACTCGTCGAAGCACAGCACGCGCGCCTCGCCGGCGATGTCGGCGGCGACCTTGCCGATCGGGTCCTGCTCGCCGGTGTGCTGCTTGCGCCGCTCGTGCACGTCGAGCATGAAGCGGTGGAAGTGCGTGCGGCGCTTTTTCGGGAACGGCAGCGCCTCGTGGAAGGCGTCCATCAGCCAGGTCTTGCCGCGGCCGACGCTGCCCCACAGGTACAGGCCCGGCACGGCCGGCCAGCGCGGCGCGCCGAGCCGGCGCCTGGGCTTCGCGGCGACCAGCGCCTCGTAGACCTTTTGCAGCGCCTCGACCGCGCGTGCCTGCGCCGGATCGGCGCCGAAGCCGGGGCGGGCGAGGTCGCGCGCGTAGCGCTCGCGCGGCGCCTGTGGGAGCGGCCCATGGCCGCGACTGGAATCAGTCACTGCTGCGATCCGGCTCGCCGCAATGCGCGAGCACCACGCCGCGTGCGCTGTCGCGCAGCGCCTCGGCCGCGTGGCGATGGTCGCCGCTGGGCGCCACCGGCGGGAAGAACTCAACCTGCACCGAGCTCCAGCGCATCAGCTTGTGGCCCTCGCCGAAGAGGCGGCGCGAGCCGCGGATCACGCCGGGCACCACCGGCACGCCGGCGTGCACCGCCATCATGAAGGCGCCGTCGCGGAACGTCAGCAAGCCGGGTGCGTCTTCCTTGAAGGTGCCCTCCGGAAACACCACCAGCGAGTCGCCGGCCTGCAGCCGGCGGATCAGGCCGCGCGTCTGGCTGGCGCCGGTGCGCGCCTCGCCGCGGTTGACGAAGGTCACTCCCATGGCGCGGATGATGCGTCCAGCCACCGGCCAGGCGGCAGCGCCGTGCTGGACCACGAAGGTGAAGCGACCCGGCAGCGCCGCCGTCATCAGCGGGCCGTCGAGGTAGCTGGCGTGGTTGGACACCACCAGGCAGGCGCCGGGCGGCAGGTGCTCGAGCCCGCGCACGCGCACCGGGACCCCACACAGCGCCAGCGCCATGCGCGTGCCGAAGCGCCCGCAGGCGCGGCGCAGGCCGAGCGTGGGCATCAGCACCACGAACGGCAGCATGACGATGACGCAGGCCCCCAGCACCAGGGCCGCATAAATCCCGTAGCCCAGTTCGAGCAGGCGTCGCATGCGTTCAGCGGGTGGGAAGAGGACTCTATTATAGGGACCGTGAGCGCCGAACCTGCCCCAGCCCCGCCCGAGCCCGCCGAGCCCAGCGTCGAAAAGTTTCTCGACACGCTGTGGATCGAGCAGGGCGTGGCGCGCAACACGCTGTCCGCCTACCGTTCCGACCTCATGCTGTTCGCGCGCGCGCTGGCGCGCGACGGCCGCGCACTTCCGGCCGCGGGCCCGGGCGACATCCAGGAATACCTCGCCGCGCGCCACCGCGCGGCCGGCGGCAAGCAGCCGTTCTCGGCGCGCTCGCAGGCGCGGTTGCTGTCGGCGCTGCGGCGCTACTACCGTTTCCTCGTCCGCGAGCGGGTGCGGGCTGACGATCCCACTGCGCTGATTGGCGCACCCAGGCTCGGCCGCTCGCTGCCCAAGACCCTGGCGCCGAACGACGTCGAGAAGCTGCTGGCCGCGCCGGTGACCACCGACGTGCTGGGCCTGCGCGACCGCGCCATGCTCGAGCTGATGTACGCCAGCGGCCTGCGCGTCAGCGAGCTGGTGCGCCTGCCCACGCACCAGCTCAACCTGCAGCGCGGCGTGGTGCAGGTCATCGGCAAGGGCGGGCGCGAGCGCCTGGTGCCGATCGGCGAGGAAGCCGCGCACTGGCTGGAGCGCTGGCTGCGCCAGGGCCGCCCGGAGCTGATGGGACACGCGGCGGCCGAGGCCGTGTTCGTCAGCCGCCGCGGCGCGGGCATGACGCGGCAGAACTTCTGGATGCTGATCAAGCGCTACGCCAAGCAGGCCGGCGTCAGCCCGAAGCTGTCGCCGCACACGCTGCGCCACGCCTTCGCCACCCATTTGCTGGAGCACGGCGCCGACCTGCGCGCGGTGCAGATGCTGCTCGGCCACCGCGACCTGTCCACCACCCAGATCTACACGCACGTCACCCGCGCCCGCCTGAAATCGCTGCACGAAAGGCATCATCCGAGGGGCTGAGCGGCACGCGTTGGGGCGTTTTTACGAGGCTGCGGGCAGGGACCCTCTGTCATACTGGCGCCCTCATTTAAATGCACCGCCCTCCCATGAACCGCCTCTTTCTCAACATGGCCGCCCTGATGGCCATCGCCGGCTGCGCCCAGGCCGGCGATCCGGAACTGGAAAAAGTCCGCAAGAACGTGGTCGGCAAGCTGCCCGGCGTCACCGCCGAGATGGTCACGCCGTCCGCCGCGCCGGGCCTGTACCAGGTCCAGCACGGCCAGGAATTCGGCTACGTCACGCGCGACGGCCGCTATTTCGTCGTCGGCGACATGATCGACCTGGTCACCGGCGACGAGATCACGGAACTGCAGCGCGGCACCTCGCGCCAGGCCGTGGTGAAGCAGTTCGGTCCGGACGAGGTCATCGAGTTCGCGCCGAAGAACCCCAAGTACGTCATCACGGTGTTCACTGACATCGACTGCGGCTACTGCCGCAAGCTGCATTCCGAGATGAAGGCGTACAACGACCTGGGCATCGCCGTGCGCTACCTGTTCTATCCGCGCAGCGGCCCGAACACGCCCTCGTTCGAGCAGGCCAAGTCGGTGTGGTGCTCGGGCGACCGCCGCGAGGCGCTGACCCAGGCCAAGCGCGGCGTGCACATTGTCGCGACGACCTCTTGTCCGAACCCGGTGCAGCGCCAGTACGATGCGGGCGAGGCAATCGGCATCAACGCCACGCCGACCCTGCTGCTGCCGGATGGCGAGATCGTGCGTGGCTACGTGCCGCCGCAGCCGCTGCTGGCGCGCCTGAGCGGCAGCGCCAAGACCGCCAAGCGCTAGAGCGGCAACAAGCTCCTGGTCGCGGTCAGGACCAGCGCGCCGCGCACCGGCCGGTCCGGCCAGATTTCCCTGACGGCTCCCACGTACGCCTCCAGCTGGGCGCGATAGCGCTCGGCCAGTTCCGCGGCCTTCGGCCGCGCGTGCGTCTTGTAGTCCAGCACCCACAGTTCGCGGCCGTCGTCCACCAGCCGGTCGATCACCGCCGTGGTTCCATCGATGCTGACCGGCACCTCGTTCCAGGCCTTGCGGTAGCGCGCGGTGTCGAACAGCGGCGCCAATGAAGGTTCGGCCACGACCGCGCGCGCAGCGTCGAGCCAGCCCTGGAAATCCTCGCGCGCCGGCGCCGCCTCGAGGCGCGCGCACACGGCGTTCCACAAGGCCTCGTCGTCGCCGGCGCCTTCGCTGAGCTTTTGCAGCAGCAGGTGGATGGCCGTGCCGCGGTCGGCGGCTTGCGTCGTTTCGAAAAGGGGACGCACATGTTTTTCGTCGACGCGCCTGCTCGGTGCCAGCGGAAAAAGATGTGCGTCCCCTTTTTCGAGTGGCTGGCGCAGGCGCGGATCGGGCGCCGGCATCGCGATCTCGGCGACCGGCGTGCCGGCGCGCGCCGCGCCGCGCGCGTAGCTGATCGTGCCCCAGCGCCGTGCCGGGCAGCGGGGGAGCTCGCTCCAGCGTTTCCATGGCCTTGGACGCGTGGATGTGCCAGGACTTCTTGCCCTGGCCGACGAAACCGCTGACATGCAGGAAGTGGCGGGCGCGCGTCGCCGCCACGTACAGCACGTTCAGCTCCTCGCGCGACTCGCGCTCCTTGTGGGCCTCGGCCAGCTCGCGCCCCAGCGCGTCGAGCCGCGCGGCCTGGCCCGCGACCATGAAGTGGGTCGGGCGCGCCTCGTTCTCGGGCCACTCGATCAGCAGGCGCGGCGTGGACGGCGCGCGGCCGCCGCCGGCGTTGTACAGGAACACGGCCGGGGCCTCGAGGCCCTTGGCCGCGTGGATCGTCATGATGCGGACCTGCTCGGTGGCCGCGGCCGGCGGCGGCTCGTCCGGCGCCTCCTTGTAGGCGCGCCGCTGGGCCTGCAGCCACTCGAGGAAGCGCGGCAAGCTCGGATAACGGCCGCTGTCCGCCTCCAGCGCGAGCTGCAGGAAGGCGCCGAGGTTGGCGCGCGCGCGCGCCGCGGTCACCGGCGGCAGCGCCGCTTCGTAGCGCGCCGCCACGTCGGCGTCGCCGGCGATGCGATCGAGCAGGTCGTGCGCCGGCAGCCGGGCGGCGAGCTCGCGCCATCGGCCGATCAGCTCGTGGGCGTGCTGCAGGCGCGCGTCGCCCGCGGCAAGCCGCGCCAGCGCGTCGAGCCAGCCAATGCTGTGCGCGCGCGCCTCGCCAGCGAGTTGCGCGAGCTGCGCATCGTCGGCGCCGAACAACGGCGAGCGCAGCACCTGCGCGAGGTCGAGGTCACGGTGCGGCGCATCGAGCAGCCGCAGCAGGGCGGTGAGATCGCGCGCGATGGAGGTTTCGAGCAGCGTGCCGCGCGCCGCGCCCACGAACGGAATGCCGTCCGCGGTCAGCTGCCGCTCGAGGTGGTGCAGGTGGGTGCGGGCGCGCGCCAGTACCATGACGTCGCCCCAGCCGATCGCGTGCGTACCGTGCTGCGTCGTCACCTCGACGCCGGATTCGACCAACGCGCGGATGCGCGCCGATACCAGGCGCGCCTCGTCCTGCGCGCGCCGGTCCTCGCGCGACACGCGCGGTGCGGCGAGCGGATCGCGGAAGGCGGCGCCTTCGGCCTCGACCGACGTGTCGTCGGTGATCGGCAGCGACACCTCGACGCGACCCCAGTCGTCCTTGCGATGCGTGTCGTGCCGCTCGAAGCCGATGCGCTCGCCCAGTTCGTCCACCGCGAACAGTGCGTTGACGAAAGCGATGATGGCCGGCGCCGAGCGGCGCGAATGGTGCAGCGGCTCCGTGATCGCAGCAAGCTGCTGCTGCATCCAGTCGGTGGCCCGCGCCAGCAGCCGCGGGTCGGCGCGGCGAAATCCATAAATGCTCTGCTTGGCATCACCGACGATGAACAAGCTGCGCGCGCGGCCCGCATCGCCGGCCGCCATTTCCTGCAGCAGCGGCAGCAGCATGCGCCACTGCGTCGGGCTGGTGTCCTGGAATTCGTCGATCAGCAGGTGGTCCACGCGCCGGTCGAGCCGGTAGCGCACCCAGTCGGCGGCGCCGTCCTGCGCCAGCAACTGGCAGGTGTGCCATTCGAGCTCGGTGAAGCCCAGCGCCCGTTCGCGCGCCAGTTCCGCTTTCAAGGCCTCCAGCGCGGCGCAGCCGAGCGTGAAGGTCGCGCTGCTGCGCGCCAGCGCCTCGCCAGCGTGCCGGTGCCGGCGCATCGGCTCGAACTCGCGCACGATGTCGGCGTAAGTCTGCAGGAAATGCGCGCGCTCGGCGCCGCTGAGTTTCTTCAGCCCGGAATCGCCTTCCTTCACCGTGTAGGGCGTGCCCTTGCCGGTGTAGAGCGCATCCTCGATGCCGTCGAAGCGGTCCACGCCTTCGTGCGCCAGCGCCTCGGCCAGCGCCTCGGGCTTGAGCCACTGCGTGCCGCCGGTCTTCTCCAGGTAGTTCAGCAGCATGCGCAGGCGCGCGGTGAAGGCGCGGCTGCTGGCCTGGACCAGCGCGCCGTCCAGGTCGCAATCGCCGAGCTGGCCGCGCAGGCGCTCGGTCGCCCAGGCGGCCGGATCGGCCTGGTTCTCCACGTAGGCCCACCAGTCGCCGCGGCGGGCCAGGAACAGCGCGACCAGCTCGCGCAGCGTGTAGTCGTTGAAGCCGAGCTCGACCAGGCGCGCCAGGGCGCGCGCCGTCGCCGAATCCGGCTCCGCGGTCAGTTGCGCCTGCAGCCGGCGCCAGCTGCGCTCGACCAGTTCTTCTTCGTTTTCCTCCAGCGCGAAGCCCGGCGGCACGCGCGCCTCGATGGCGAAGCGCTCGAGCACTTCCTGGCAGAACGCGTGCAGGGTCATCGCGCGCGGCGGGTGGGCCGCGAACAGCAACTCGCGATACAGCGCGCGGGCGCGCTGGCGCAACGCCGCTGACGCGTCCACGCCGACCTGCGCCAGCATCGCATTGAGCGCGGCATCGTCGGCCATCGACAGCCGGCGCAGCCGGTCGTTGAGGCGCAGCCGCATTTCCACCGCGGCCTTGCGCGTGAAAGTCAGCGCCAGGATGCCGCCCGGCTCGGCGCCCTCGAGCAGCAGCCGCAGCACGCGCGACACCAGCTGCCAGGTCTTGCCGCTGCCGGCCGAGGCCTGCAGGCTGACCGAGCGCGCCGGGTCGAGCGCCGGCATCGCCCCCATCACGGGATCACTCACGCCAGTCCTCGCGCCGGCACAGGCCGGAATAGTCGCAGTGCTTGCACACGGCCTCGTCGCCCTGCGCCGGCAACGGCGCCCCGGCGCGCACCGCGCGCAGCGCGCCGGCCAGGCGCGCGCGCACGGCGTCGCGCAGTTGCGGCAGGTCGTCCTCGTAGACCTGGGGTTTTTCGCCCTTGCGCAGCGGGCGGTACTCGACGGCCACGATGGCCGGGTCGAGCAGGGCGTAGTGCAGCAACTGCACCGCCTCGCCGGCAACGATGTCGGCTTCCTTCGGGATCTTGCCGGTCTTGTAGTCGACCACCACCTGCGTGCCGTTGGCGCGCGTTTCGAGACGGTCGATGTACCCGTGGAGGCTCTGTCCTTCGAGGTCCCGGGTCAGCTCGACCTCGGCGCTGACCGCGCGCAGCATCGGCCGGCTCGCCATCCAGTCGAGCAGCCCCGGGATGGCGGCACGGAATTCGGCTTTCCAGGTCAGCGCCAGCGCGCGCCGCGACAGGTCCGGCGCGAACACCGCGTCGGCGATCTCCTCGAGGCAGGCATGCGCGCGGTCGCGGCTGGCCGCGTGGATGCGCTCGGCGAACGGCGGCGGCATTCCGGGCACCGCCTGGGCGAAGGCCTCGAGGATGCGATGCACGCGATCACCGTAGTCCGCACGGTTCGGATCCTCGTCCGGCGCGTGCTCGGCGCCGAGCCTCAGCACGCTGCGCGCGAAGAACCGGTACGGGCAGTCGAGCAGGGCCTGGTGCGCGGTGGCGCTGAGCCGCTCCGGCAGCAGTGCCGCGGGTGCCGACGGCGCGGGCCGGGGCTGCGGCGTGGCGGTTTGCGCGGCGGCGTCGCCGACCTCGCACGCGCCGCCCGCCGCCAGGCGCGGCAACTGCGCATCGCGCAGGCTCACGCCGGCGCGCGCGGCCTGGGCCTCGATCGCCTCGATCCAGGGGCTGAGCTGCGCCGGCTCTTCCTCGCTGCCGGCGGCGTAGGTGACCAGCACCTGCCGCGCGCCGTCGAGCGCGTTGCGCAGGCGCGCGAGCGCGAGGTCGCGCTGCGCGCGCCAGTCGGGCAGGCCGAGCTCGGCGCGCACTGCCTGGCTGAAGAACGGCAGGCGCGGCGCGTTGCCGGGCAACTGCTCGCGCGTGGCGCCGGCGACGATCAGCAACTCGCAGGCCGGCGGCTGGGCCTGATCGAGCGTCAGCAGCCGCACCGTGCCGGTCGCGGCTTCGGGCGAGAAGGTGGCGCGCTCGAGCGCGGCGTCGAGCAGCGCGCGGAACTCGTCCCAGCGCAGCGCCAGCGGCACGCGGGCGAACGCGGTGCCCAGTTGCGCGAGCACGCGCAGCAGCGCGGCGCCGGCGCTGTCGGCGTCGAGCCGCGCGCGCAGGCCGGTGCCGTCCAGCGAGCGCTGCAGCAGCTCGCTCCAGCGTTGCGCTTCGATCGCGGCGCCGTCGCGCGGCAGCGAGAACGCCGCGTCGCGCAGCTGCTTGAGCAGCGCCTCGAGCGGCCGCGAATGCGCCGCCGCCAGCAGCGCCGGCAGCCCGCCGTCGATCCCCTCGCCGAAGACCAGCTTGCGCTCGAGCCGGTCGAGCGCGTGGGCATCGACCTCGACGAAACCCGACTTGAGCAGGTCGAGTAGCGGCCGGAAGCGGAAGCGGCCCTCGATGCATTCCAGCCACGCGTCGAGCGCAGCGGCCGCGCGACTGGTCGACAGCGCCCAGCCACCGTAGTCCTGCAGCGCGACGCCGGCGCGCTCGAGCAGCGCGCGCAGGCGCCGCGCGAGCCGGCGGTCCTGCGTCAGCACCACGATGTCGCGCGTGCCGGCGAGCAGGGCCTGGCGCACGGCGAGATCCACGCAGCGCGCCTCGTGCTCCGCGCTGCCCGCCTCAACCACGCCAAAAAGGGGACGCAACCCTTTTTCAGTCGAAGGGTCGGAAAAGGGTTGCGTCCCCTTTTTGTCCTTTTTTTCTTCGGTGTCGAAGGCGGCGTCGAGCAGTGCGGCCAGCGGCCCCGGCGACGCGGCGCGGCGCTCGGGTTCCACGCCCAGCGATTGCACCAGCGCGGCGATGGCCGCGCCGTCGTGGCCGCGCTCCCGGCCGGCCAGCCACCACTCGGCGTGTCCGTCGCGCAACGCGTCGGCCAGCACGGCGCGCTCGGCCCGGCTCGGGGCGTCGATGCCGACCAGGTGCAGCGGCGCTGCGGTCGTTGCGTGGGCCAGGGCTTCGCGCAGTGCGCGCAGGTGGAGCGCCGCCGGGCTGCGGCTGGCGCTGTCCTGGCCGAAGGCCTGCCACAGGCGGTGCACGATGCGCGCCTCGCGCGACAGCCATTCCACCGCCGGCGCGCCGTAGGCCCGGCCCAGGCGCTCGCGGAACGCGGCCTCGTCGGCGCCGGGATCGACGTGGTTCGCGGTGAGCTCCTCGAACAGTTCGAACAGCGCTTCGGCGACGTGCGCGTTGTCCTGTCCGGGAAATATGTCGCGGTGGCGTCGCAGCGCCTCGGTCAGCAGCAGGCGGCATTCGAGCGCGGAGGGCGACTGGCCGCCGGTTTCCGGCGCCGCGAAGGCGGCGAGCGTCGCGAGCCGCGGCCCGAGCAGGCCGCGGCCGGCGTGGTGGGCGAGGCGGCGGCGCAGGCGCGGCATGGCCGCGGCCGATGGCAGCACGACGGTGATCGTGGAAAGGTCCGGCAATTGCGCACGGGTGCGCTCGATCAGGTCCCGCGCGAAGGCGTCTGCCAGGTCCGCGCCGGCAGGCAGCAGGATCAGGCGCGGCGCTACGCGCGCCATGCCCGTGTCACTTCTCCAGCAGCTTGAGCTTGTCCGGCTTGCCGTCCCAGTCCTTGGCGTCCGGCGGCGCGGGCTTCATTTCGGTGATCACCGGCCACTGGCGTGACAGCTCCTTGTTGAGCTGCAGGAAGTGCGCCTGCTCCGGCGGCAGGTCGTCCTCGGCGTAGATCGCCTCGGCCGGGCACTCCGGCTCGCACAGCGTGCAGTCGATGCACTCCTCGGGATCGATCACGAGGATGTTCGGGCCTTCGTGGAAACAATCCACCGGGCAGACCTCGACGCAGTCGGTGTATTTGCACTTGATGCAGTTTTCGACGACGACGAAGGTCATGGGCGGCCCACGAGGCGATTGCCGGGGCGGAAAGTTTACACGGGCTGGCCGCCCGCTTTTGTAGAAACGGGCTCGGCCTGGTCGGGGCGCTTCGGGCGGGTGGTCAGGTCCAGCGTGTGCACCCCGCGATGGCCGCTGGCGCGGTCGGCGAAGAAGAACTTCAGGCCGTGCCAGATGGTGGGGAAGGCGATCTCCTCCCACGGGATCTCGTCCTCCCTCATCAGCACCACCTCGGAGCTTTCGGAGGTTGGTCCGACGCGCTCGGCCTTCAGCCGGGCACGGTGGATCAGGTAGACCTGGCTGACGTAGGGCACGTTGATGACCACGAACAGCTCGCCGGGCTCGACCTCGGCCTGGGCTTCCTCGAGCGCCTCGCGCGCCGCGCCCTGGCCGCTGGTCTCGCCCATCTCGAGGAAGCCGGCCGGGAAGGTCCACCGGCCGAGGCGCGGCTCGATGGCGCGCCGGCACATCACGATGCGGCCGTCGTTCCATTCCGGTACGCAGCCGACGATGACCTTGGGATTGCGGTAATGGATCGTGCCGCAGGCGGGGCAGACCTGGCGTGGCACGTGATCGCCCTCGGGGATGCGCGACTCCGTGCGCTGTCCGCACTGGCTGCAGTAGCTCATCGGGCCAGCCTAGCAAAGCTCTAGTATCATCCGGCGAAGACGCCGCACACGGCGCGTTGGGAAGGAGAAGTTCGATGAACCAGTCGCTGATCGCGCTGCTCGCGCTCGTCCTGGCCGCTCCGGCGGTCGCGCAGGACGAGCCCGCTGCGGAAGAAGCTCCCGCTGCCGAGGAAGCCCCTGCCGAAGAAGCTCCCGCTGACGAAGCTCCTGCAGCGGATGCTCCCGTCACCGAAGAGGAAGTCGCCGGCGAGGAGGCGGCCGCCGACGAAGGCTCGTCCGAGCCCTGGGCGCTCTACTTCGGCGCCGACTACGTCAATACCAGGCTGTCGGTGTCCGCGCCGCCGTCAGCGCCCGCCGCGGAGTTCGACAGCAGCATGATCCGTGTGCGCGCCGGCACCGCGATCCTGGATGGCATCGGCCTCGAGCTGCACTACGGCGTGGATCAGGCCGACGAGGCTGCCGGCGAGGTCACCACCGACGCTTACTACGGTGCCTTCATCGTGCCCACCGCGAAAGTGATCGAGGTGCTCGAGCTGGCCTTCCCGGTCGGTTACGCGCGCAGCGAATTCGACAACAGCGGCGAGGCGCTGGGCAGCATCGCCTACGGCATCGACGTCGAGGTCCCGATCAAGGGGCTGTGGAGCGCGCTGCCGGACGTGCGCCTGACCGGCGGCTGGATGGTCTACTACCAGAAGAGCGACGCCCGGGTGTACGGCGCCAACTTCGGTCTGCGTTACGACTTCGCGCTGTAAGCCCATCAACAAGAAAGCCCGGCTCAGGCCGGGCTTTTTTGTTGGTGCCGAAGGAGAGACTCGAACTCTCATGAGGGGTTGCCTCGGGGGATTTTGAGTCCCCTGCGTCTACCGGTTCCGCCACTTCGGCCGTGCGCGGCGCGGCATTATAGGGCCATGCCCCTGCGCCGTTCCGACTTCCACTACGACCTGCCGCTGTACCTGGTCGCGCAGCAGCCGCCGGCGACCCGGTCGGCCAGCCGCATGCTCTGCCTCGACCCGCTGCACGACGCGCAGATCACGGACCTGCCCGGCGAGCTCGCGGCCGGTGACCTGCTCGTGTTCAACGACACGCGCGTGATCCCGGCGCGGCTGCACGGCGCCAAGGACAGCGGCGGGCGCATCGAGGTGCTGGTCGAGCGGCTGCTCGGCGAGCACGCGGCGCTGGCGCAGGTGCGCGCCAGCAAACCGCCGCGGCCCGGCAGCCTGCTGCGCATCGACGGGGCCGAGGCGCCGCTGCGCGTCGAAGGCCGCGAAGGCGAGTTCTACCGCCTGCACCGCGAAGACGGTGGCAGCATGCTGTCGTTGCTCGAATCCGCCGGCCACATTCCGTTGCCGCCGTACATCGACCGGCCCGACGCGGCCGCCGACCGCGAGCGCTACCAGACGCTGTTCGCGCGCGAGCCCGGCGCGGTGGCCGCGCCGACGGCGGGCCTGCACTTCGACCAGCCGCTGATCGAGGCGATCCGCGCGCGGGGCGTCGGGCTGGGCTTCGTCACGCTGCACGTCGGCGCCGGCACGTTCCAGCCGGTGCGCGTCGACGATCTCGCGAAGCACAAGATGCACCACGAGCGGGTCAGCGTCAGCCCGCTGCTGTGCGAGCAGGTCGCCGCCACGCGCGCGCGCGGCGGGCGCGTCGTCGCCGTCGGCACGACCGTCGTGCGCAGCCTCGAGAGTGCCGCGCTCGACGGCGTGCTGCGCCCGCTCGAAGGCGAAACCGACATCTTCATCACTCCGGGCTTCCAGTTCCGGGTGGTGGATGCGCTGCTGACCAACTTTCACCTGCCCGAGTCCACGCTGCTGATGCTGGTGTCGGCCTTCGCCGGCCGCTCGCGCGTGCTGCATGCCTACGACCACGCGGTGCGCCAGCGCTACCGCTTCTTCAGCTACGGCGACGCCATGTGGATCGCGCGGCGGCTGGACGACAGCCAGTAGAATCGCGAGCCATGAAATTCGAGTTGCTCAAGCAGTCCGGCGCCGCGCGCCGCGGCCGCCTGGTGTTCGCGCGCGGCGGGGTGGAGACGCCGGCGTTCATGCCGGTCGGCACCTACGGCACGGTCAAGGCGGTGACGCCGGAAGAAGTGCGCGCCAGCGGCGCGCAGATCCTGCTCGGCAACACCTTTCATCTCATGTTGCGGCCCGGCGAGAAGCTGATCCGCCAGCTCGGCGGCCTGCACGGCTTCATGAACTGGAGCGGCCCGATCCTGACCGACTCCGGCGGCTTCCAGGTGTGGAGCCTGAAGGAGCTGCGCAAGCTGACCGAGGAGGGCGTGCACTTCGCCTCGCCGGTCAACGGCGACAAGGTGTTCCTGTCGCCGGAGCGCTCGATCGAGGTGCAGCACGCGCTGGGCGCCGACATCATCATGCAGTTCGACGAGTGCACGCCGCATCCGGCGACCGAGCGGCAAGCGCGTGACTCCATGGAGTTGTCGGCGCGCTGGGCGTCTCGCTGCAAGCTCGCGCATGAGGGCGGTCTCGCCGGCGCCGTCCGCACTCCCGATGGGCTTGCGCCCAAAGGTCGCGCGGCCGGCACCGGCAAGCCCGCCCTCTTCGGGATCGTGCAAGGCGGGATGCACGTTTCGCTGCGTTTGGAATCGTTGCAGCGGTTGGCCGAGATTGGCTTCGACGGTTACGCGCTCGGAGGGTTGTCCGTCGGCGAATCGGAAACAGAGCGCCTGCACGTGCTCGACGGCGTCGCCGGCGCAATGCCGGCCGACCGGCCGCGGTATCTCATGGGCGTCGGCACGCCGCGCGACCTGGTGCAGGCGGTGGCGCGCGGGCTCGACATGTTCGATTGCGTGATGCCAACGCGCAATGCGCGCAACGCGCACCTGTTCACCAGCGAGGGCGTGGTGCGGCTGCGCAACGCGCGCTATCGCGCCGATCCCGCGCCGCTCGACCCGGCCTGCGACTGCCCGGCGTGCCAGGGCTATTCGCGCGCCTACCTGCACCACCTCGACAAATGCAACGAGATCCTCGGCGCGCGCCTCAACACGCTGCACAACCTGCGCTACTACCAGCGCCTGATGCAGCGCATGCGCGAGGCGATCGAGGCGGGCAGCTTCGAGGCCTGGTCGCGGGATTTCCTGGATGGGCCGGAGGGGAAGACGCGAGAGGATTCGACGGAGACGTAGGTCCCGACTACCGTTCGCCTTGAGTCCTTCGCCTCCGTCCGTTCGCCCTGAGCGTAGGCGCGAAGCGCCGAAGTCGAAGGGCGAAGCACCCCGAAAACAACAATAAAAAGGGGAATCCCATGCCGTTCTGGGTCTACATCCTGCGCTGCTCGGACGGCGCCTACTACACGGGTCATACGGACAACCTGGAGCATCGCCTCGCGCTACATGACTCTGGCGAGATCCCGGGGTTCACGCACGACCGCCGGCCGCTTGAGCTGGTTTACTCAGCCGAGTTCGCCACGCGCGAAGAGGCGTTGGCAGTCGAGTTGCAGATCAAGGGCTGGAGTCGCAAAAAGAAGGAAGCCCTCATGCGCGAGGATTGGGTCGCGCTAAGCAAATTCGCGAGAGGAAAGGACAAGCATCAACGGTGACTGTCGACGGCCCTTCGACTTCGCGGCCTGACGGCCGCTACGCTCAGGGCGAACGGATCAAAAGGACGCCGCCGGCAGCTCCATCTGTGACTTCGCCGAGTTGCGCACCACGGCGCATAGCGCGTGCACCTGCGGCAGCATCCGCTGGGCGAAAAACTCCGCGGTGACGCGCTTGGCCTGCGCGAAGCCCGGGTCCTTCGAGCGCGCCGCGGCGCGCGCCATGCGCAGCCAGTAACTGCCCAGCAGGGTCAGCGCGAAGGCGCGCAGGTAGTCCACCGCGCCGAAGCCGGCGTCGTCGGGGTTTGACTTGTAGGAGTCCTGCAGCCACCGCGTCGTCGCCTCGAGTTCGTCGACCGCCTTCGCCAGCGGCTTCTCGAGGACGGCAAGCTCGAGCCCGTCGGTGTGCGATTGCTTGAGCTCGGCGCGCGCACGCTCGAAGAAGCGTTGCGCCGCCCGGCCGTTGTGCAGCATCAGCTTGCGCCGCACCAGGTCCATGGCCTGGATGCCGTTGGTGCCTTCGTACAGGCACAGGATCTTGGCGTCGCGCATGGCCTGCTCGATGCCGTGTTCCTTGATATAGCCGTGGCCGCCGTAGACCTGGATGGCGATCGAGCCCAGCTCGACCGCCGAATCGGTGAGGTAAGCCTTGGCGATCGGCGTGGTCAGCTCGACCCAGTCCTGCGCGGCCTCGCGCACCGCCGGGTCCGGGTGCCGGCGCGCCAGGTCCACGTGCAGCGCGGTGTCGTACGACAGCGCGCGCCCGCCCTCGGTGACCGCCTTCATCGTCAGCAGCATGCGCCGCACGTCGGCGTGGTCGATGATGTTCGGGCTGCCGCTCGTGGCCTTGCCCTGCTTGCGGTCCTGGGCGTAGCGGATCGCGTTCTGCGTGACCAGCTCGCACAGGCCCAGGCCCTGGAACGCCACCATGATGCGCTCCATGTTCATCATCACGAACATGTTCTGGATGCCCTGGTTCGGCGCGCCGACCATCCATCCCTGCGCGCCCTCGAACGACAGGGTGCAGGTGCACGAGCCGTGCAGGCCCATCTTGTGCTCGATCGAGACGCAACGGACCTTGTTGCGCTCGCCGGGCGAGCCGTCGGCCTTGGGCAGGAACTTGGGCACCACGAACGTCGACAGGCCCTTCACGCCGGCGGGCGAATCCGGCAGGCGCGCCAGCACGAAGTGGACGATGTTGCCGGCGAGGTCGTGCTCGCCGGACGAGATGAAGATCTTCGAACCCTCGACGGCGTAGCTGCCGTCGGCCTGCGGCGTCGCCTTGGTCTTGGCGGCGCCGACGTCGGAGCCGGCCTGCGGCTCGGTAATGCACATGGTGCCGGTCCACTCGCCGGTGGAGAGTTTCGGCAGGTACACCGCCTTGATCTCGTCGCTGGCGGCCGCGTGCAGCGCCTCGAAGCAGCCGATGGTCAGGCCGGGATACAGCGCAAAGGCGACGCTGGCCGAGCACTCCAGCTCCTCGACCACCTTGGCGGCCACGTAGGGCAGGCCCAGTCCGCCGTATTCGGCCGGGTTCGACACGCCGATCCAGCCGCCGTCCGAGTAAAGCTTGTAGAACTCCCTGAACCCC
>JANNLM010000160.1:0-8052 GCA_031396825.1 Gammaproteobacteria bacterium
GCAATCCGGTGGCGCAGGTCATCAAGAAAGGGTCGGTGATCGTATGAAGGACGTTTTGCTGGACGGCGCGAGCCTGACCTTCGAGCAGGTGCTGGCGGTGGCGCAGGGCGCGCCCGGCACGCCGCGCGTGGCGCTGACCGATGCGTCGCGCAAGGCCGTGCAGCGCGCGGCCGACGGCGTGCAGCGCCTGCTCAAGGAGGGCCGCATCGCCTACGGCATCACCACCGGTTTCGGCGCTTTCAAGGACCGCGTGATCCCGCCCGACCAGGTCGAGCAGCTCCAGCGCAACATCCTGGTAAGCCACGCGGTCGGCGTCGGCCGGCCGTTCGACACCGCCACCACGCGCGCCATCATGCTGATCCGCGCCAACACGCTGGCGCGCGGCAACTCCGGTGTGCGGCCGCAGACGCTCGACCTGCTGCTCGAGCTGCTCAACCGCGGCGTGCACCCGGTAATCCCCGAGAAGGGCTCGCTGGGCGCCAGCGGCGACCTCGCGCCGCTCGCGCACATGGCGCTGCCGCTGATCGGCGAGGGCGACGCCGAGCACAACGGCCGCGTGCAGAAATCCTCGGAGGCGATGGCCGCCGCCGGCCTCAAGCCGCTGACGCTCGCCGCGAAGGAAGGCCTCGCGCTGACCAACGGCACTTCGGTGATGTGCGCGCTCGGCGTGCTGGAAACGCTGCGCGCCGAATCGCTGTCACAGGCCGCCGACGCGGCCGGCTGCCTGTCGCTGGAGGCGCTCAACGGCACGGCCGCGGCGTTCGACGAGAGGGTGCACAAGCTGCGCCCATTCCCGCGCCAGATCGAGTGCGCCGCCTACCTGCGCGCGCTGCTCGCAGGCAGCGGTTACGTGCGGGGCGCCGACAGCGGCAACGTGCAGGATGCCTACACGCTGCGCTGCATCCCGCAGGTGCACGGCGCGGTGCGCGACGCCATCGCCTATTCGCGCTGGGTGTTCGAGATCGAGCTGAACTCGGTGACCGACAACCCGCTGCTGTTCATCGACGAGAAATCCGGCGCGGTCGAGATCATCTCGGGCGGCAATTTCCACGGCGAGCCGCTCGCCATCGCCATGGATTACCTCGGCCTGGCCGCGGCGGAGCTCGGCAACATCTCGGAGCGGCGCATCATGCGCCTGACCGACGAGGCCTCGAACACGCACGTGCTGCCGGCGTTCCTGACGCGCGAGGGCGGGCTCAACTCCGGCTTCATGATCGTGCAGTACACCGCCGCGGCGCTGGCCACCGAGAACAAGGTGCTGGCGCACCCGGCCAGCGTCGACACCATCCCGACCTCGGCGAATGTCGAAGACCACGTCAGCATGGGCGTGACCGCGGGGCTCAAGCTGCGCCAGATCCTCGACAACGTCGAGCTCATCCTTGCCATCGAGCTGATGACCGGCGCGCAGGGCATCGACTTCCGGCCGAAGGCGCAGATGGGGCGCGGGACGGGGGCGGCCTACCAGCGCGTGCGCGCAAAGGTGCCGTTCATCGAGCGCGACGCGCTGCTCAATGGTCACATCGAGTCGGTGCGCCGCGAACTGCGCAGCGGCGCGCTGGTCGGGGCGGTGCACGCCGCGACGCGGGGCTGAGGCCGCCTACGCTTTCGGCGCGGTGAGCCACTCGCGCACGGTCTGCCGGCCGCCGGACTGCGCGAACGCCGCCTCGAGGCCATCCACCAGCGCCACCGCCTCGCCGCTGCCGCGGCGGCCGTCCACGCCTTCGCGCAGCAACTGCCAGAGCTGCGCCACGGTCAGCGAGTCGAGGTCGCGCTTGGGCAGCAACTGGCGGCCGCCGGTGCCGCTCTCGGCCAGCACGCCGTGGTGCAGCAGCACCTCGACGATGCGCTCGATGTGCTCCGGCAGGGCAGGCAGCTCGCGGTGCAACTGGTCCAGCGTCACCGGCGGCTCGCCGGCGAGGAAGCGCCGGCCGACCAGCGCCACGGCCTGCAGCCCGAGCAGCTCGGCCGAGCGTCCCCACATCTGCGGCGCGATCCGCGTCGGCGTCAGGCGCTCCGGATTCTGCAGGTAGTAGGCCAGCTGGCAGCCGACCAGCAGGATCAGCCAGCCGAGGTACAGCCAGATCAGCCCCAGGATGACGATGGCAAAGCCCGAGTAGATCGCGTTGTAGTTCGTCGAGTTGGCGACGAACGAGGCGAAGGCCAGGCTGGCCGACTGCCACAGGAAGCCGGCCAGCAGCCCGCCACCGAAGGCCGCGCCGAAACGCACGCGCGTGTTGGGGATGAATGAATACAGGAACGTGAACAGGCCGACGATCACGAGGTACGGCACCAGTCGCCCGAGCACGTAGATGATCGCGCCCATCGGCTCGATCGCCGCGAGCTTCGCCACGAAGGCGCTGCTCATCACGCTGGCGGTGAGGCCGAGCGCCAGGAAGATGGCGAACGGCCCGATCAGCAGCACCGACAGGTACTCGCCGATGCGCTGGCCGAGCCGGCGGCGCATCGCCACGCGCCAGGTGTAATTGAAGGAGTCCTCGACCTTCTGGATCATCGACAGCACGGTGTACAGCAGCAGCGCGACGCCGACGAAGCCGAGCACGCCGACCTTGATGTTCTCGACGAACGCGATGATGTTGCGCGACAGGTCGTGGCCCTGCGGGCCGAGCGGTGCGAGGAATCTGTCGAGCATCGGCTGCAGCGCGTTGTGGGCGCCGAGGCCCTTGAGCAGCGAGAAGGTCAGGGCCAGCAGCGGCACTAGCGACAACAGGGTCGTGTAGACCAGGCTCATTGCGCGCAGGCTGAGCTGGCCGTCGAGCAGGTCGCGCGAGAGCGCGTACAGGTAGCGGCCGGCCCGCCGCAGGTCGTGCTGGAAGCGGGTCAGCGCTTCGTGCTCGCCCCACAGGGTTTCACGCAGCCGCGCCAGCCAAACAGGGATCACGCCAGGCTCCACCGCGTGTAGACCGGCCCGTAGTATGCCGTCCGACCCCGCCGCTCGTCGGTTGCGGGGACCCCTGTATTGACATTGTGCAGCGCAGCAATTACAGTGCTCCCACAAATTGCTGCACCGCAGCACCACTAGAAATAATCTGTACCTGAATCAACCACTTAAGGAGCTACACAATGAACATCGAGAAGGCTGTGAAGGAAGTCCAGGGTCGCATCGAGACGGTCGGCGAGCAGGCTCAGGATCTGGCGAAGGTTTCGCTCAAGACCCTGAAGGCCGCGAACGAGATCGTGGTCGAGGGCGTGCAGGGTCTGGTGACGGTTCAGACCGCCGCCGCGAAGGACCTGTATGCCGCTGGCAAGCAGAGCTTCGACAAGGCAGTTGCCGCCGGCCTCGTGGCCGTCGCCAAGTCGCCGGTCGAGTTCCTGCCGGAAGGCCGCGAGACGATCGTCGGCGCGTTCAACGAGTCGGTCGACACGGTCACCAAGACGGGCGAGAAGCTGGTCAAGGTCGTGAAGACGGGCTACCAGCAGGCCGCTGCGACGATCACCGGCAAGCCGGTGCGCAAGGCGACCCGCACGCGCAAGACCGTGCGCAAGACGCAGGCCGCGACGGTTGCCGCCTAACGGCAAGCCGGAGCCGCAGTTGCGGTGACATCGAAGGGGCCGGGCGACCGGCCCCTTTTTTATTGGGGAGCGAAAAATGGTCAGGAAATTCTTGCCCACCAACGTCCCGACGGTGGGGCGCGCCTGGCTGGAGCGCGCCCTCGACGGGGCCGCGCAGCTGTTGCTGCACGAGGTGGATGCGCTGGGTGGCCACTGGGCCGAGTTGGCTGAGCGCTTCGCCGTGGCGCGCAAGGCGCGCGGACTGGGCGAACTGGTGAGCCAGCAAGTCGACCTGTTTCCGGAAACGCGGGCGCGCCTGGCGCTGAATCAGCGTGAGCGCCGCGCGTTGCTGCACGGCTGGCTCACCGACCTGCGCAACGTTCCACGCCAGGCCGCCTGAAGGCGGCCGGCGCAGTGGCTAGTCTTCGTCGCGCGCCTTGGTGCCGTAGAGCAGCCGGCGCACCGGCTTGCTCTTGCGCAGCTGCTCGAGGTTGTCGAGCAGGAAGCCGGCCGGGTCGGCGGCGACCCGTTCCTTGATGAACTGCATCAGCTCCTCGCGCATGGCCGCGACGTCCGGCAAGCCGAGGAAACGCTGCAGCTCCTCGGGCTTCATGTCGATTTCCATCTTGATGCGCATGGCGTCACCCCCTCCAGACGAGCTTACACCCCGGTCAGGCGGCGCTGCGCCTCGCGGTACTTGGCCGCGGTCCGCTCGACCAGATCGTCCGGCAGCACCGGCCCCGGCGCCTGCTTGTTCCAGTCGAGCGTCTCCAGGTAGTCGCGCACGAACTGCTTGTCGAAGCTCGGGGGACTGGTGCCGACGCGGTAGGTGTCGGCCGGCCAGAAGCGCGAGGAATCCGGCGTCAGCACCTCGTCGATCAGGTGCAGCTTGCCGGCGTCGTCGACGCCGAACTCGAACTTGGTGTCGGCGATGATGATGCCGCGGTCGCGCGCGTACTCGGCGGCCTCGCGGTACAGGCGCAGGCTGGTGTCGCGCACCTGCGCGGCCAGCTTCGCGCCGAGCCGCTTCTCGACCTCGGCGTAGGCGATGTTCTCGTCGTGCTGGCCGACCGGCGCCTTGTCGGCCGGCGTGAAGATCGCCTCGGGCAGCTGCTGCGCCAGCGCCAGGCCCTTGGGCAGCTTGATGCCGCAGACCGCGCCGGTCTTCTGGTAATCCTTCCAGCCCGAGCCGATCAGGTAACCGCGCACCACCGCCTCGATCGGCAGCGCCTTGAGCTTGCGCGCCACGGCCACGCGCCCTTCGCACTGCGCGATCTCGTCGGGCTTCAGGTAGTGGGCGAGGCGCACTTCGGGCGCGAGGTGGTTGGGCACGATGCCGGCGAAGCGCTTCATCCAGAACTCGGTCACCGCGGTCAGCACCGCGCCCTTGCCGGGGATCGGCCGCGGCAGGATCACGTCGAATGCGGACAGCCGGTCGGTGGTGACGATCAGCAGGTGGGCGTCGCCGAGCGCGTAGATGTCGCGCACCTTGCCGCGATGCACGCGCGGCACGCTGCGCAGCGTCGAGTCCTGCAGGGCGGTGGTCATCGGTCCCTCACCTGAAATAGCGGCCGCCGCTGGCGATGGCGATGACCGCCAGTCCCAGCACCAGGTTCATGCTGATGAACAGGCGCAGTTGCGCCAGCGCCTTGCCGGCGTCGGCCCAGTGACTGCCGGCGACCGCGCGGCGCAGGCGCCTGAGCGGTGCGAACCAGATGTGGCCGAGCATGAGCATCATCAGCAGGCCGAGCCCGAGCATGAGGTGGACGTGCGGGCCGACGCCGCCCATGCCGCCGAGCACGCCGAAGATCATCCACAGCCCGGTGACCAGCAACACGGCGGCGGCGACCCAGACCCAGCGGAAGAAACCGGCCAGCGCATCGGCCCACAGCTTCATGCGGTGCGCCGGATCGAGCTCGGCGGCGGCCGGGCGCAGCGCGACCGAGGCGAAGAACATGCCGCCGACCCAGACGGTCGCCGCGAGCAGGTGCAGGGTCAGCGCGATGGCCAAACGGCTCTCCTCGAAAGGCGGCCACTCTAAGGGAAAAGATGGAATAATGCGCGGCCCATGAGCGCCCTGAGCCCGCACGAATTCCGCATCGCGCCGAGCATCCTGTCGGCCGACCTGGCGCGCCTCGGCGACGAGGTCAAGACGGTGCTGGCCGCCGGCGCCGACCTGATCCATTTCGACGTGATGGACAACCACTACGTGCCGAACCTGACGTTCGGCCCCGTCGTGTGCGAGGCGCTGCGCAAGGCCGGCGTGAAGGCCCTGCTCGACGTGCACCTGATGGTCGAGCCGGTGGACGCCATCGCGCAGGCCTTCGCCAAGGCCGGCGCCAACATCATCACGTTCCATCCCGAGGCGACGCGCCACATCGACCGCTCGCTGCAGGCGATCAAGGCGGCCGGCTGCCAGGCCGGGCTGGTGTTCAACCCGGGCACGCCGCTGGACTGCCTGCCCTACGTGCTCGACAAGGTCGACATGGTGCTGATCATGTCGGTCAACCCGGGCTTCGGCGGGCAGAGCTTCATCCGCTCCGCGCTCGAGAAGCTGGCGCAGGCGCGCGCGCTGATCGACGAGAGCGACCGCGACATCCGCCTGGAGATCGACGGCGGCGTGAAGGTCGACAACATCGGCGAGATCGCGCGCGCGGGCGCGGACACGTTCGTCGCCGGATCGGCGATCTTCGGCACCAAGGACTACAAGGCCACCCTCACGGCCATGCGCGAGCAGCTGGCCCGGGTGCGCAACTGACTGCGCAACTGACCGCGCCGAACCGCGTCGTGCTGACGCGCGAGCTGCCAGGCGACCTCGACACGCCGGTCGGCGCCTACCTCAAGCTGGCCAATTCCCCGTACACCTACCTGCTCGAATCGGTGCAGGGTGGCGAGCGCTTCGGCCGCTACTCCTTCATCGGCCTGCCGAGCCGTGAAGTGCTGCGCGTGTACGGCCGGCGCGCCGAGGTGCGGCGCGACGGCAAGCTCATCGAGCAGACCACGCTGTCCGACCCGCTGCCGTGGCTGCGCGAGTACGCCGCGCGCTACCGGGTGCGCCACGTGCCCGGGCTGCCGCGCCTGTGCGGCGGCCTGGTCGGTTATTTCGGTTATGACTGCGTGCGCTACTTCGAGCCGAAATTGAAGGGCGCGAAGCCCGATCCGCTCGGCACGCCCGACATCCTGCTGATGCGCTCCGACGAGCTGGTCGTGTTCGACAACCTGCGCGCGACGCTGACGCTGTGCGTGCAGGCCGACCCCGCGTCGAAGGCGGACCTGAAGCGCGCGGGCAAGCGCCTGGACGCGATCGAGCGGCAGTTGCGCAAGCCGGTCGCGCCCATGGGGCGCTCCCACAAGCGTCGCCCTGTGGGAGCGGCCCATGGCCGCGACTTCGTGTCCGGGTTCTCGCAGCGCAAATTCCACGCGGCGGTGGAGCGCATCAAGGCCTACATCGCCGCCGGCGACGCCATGCAGGTGGTGCCCTCGCAGCGCCTGAGCGCGCCGTTCAAGGCGCCGGCCGTGGCCTTGTACCGCGCGATCCGGCGGCTCAACCCGTCGCCGTATCTGTTCTGCCTGCACCTCGACGACCACCACATCGTCGGCTCCTCGCCCGAGCCGCTGGTGCGGGTGGAGGAGGGCACGGTCACCGTGCGGCCGATCGCGGGCACGCGCAAGCGCGGCGCGACCGAGGCCGAGGACCTGCGCAACGAGCGCGAGCTGCTGGCCGACCCGAAGGAGATCGCCGAGCACCTCATGCTGATCGACCTGGGCCGTAACGACGTGTCCCGGGTGGCCGAGATCGGCTCGGTGAAGCTGACCGAGAAGATGGCGATCGAGCGCTACAGCCACGTCATGCACATCGTCTCGAACGTGACCGGCAAGCTGCGCAAGGGGCCCGACGCGCTCGACGCCCTGGCCGCGACCTTCCCGACCGGCACGCTGACCGGCGCGCCGAAGGTGCGCGCGATGGAGATCATCGACGAACTGGAGCCGGTCAAGCGCGGCATCTACGGCGGCGCGGTCGGCTACCTCTCGTGGGACGGCAACATGGACATGGCCATCGCCATCCGCACCGCCGTGATCAAGGACGGCAAGGTCCACGTGCAGGCCGGCGCCGGCGTGGTGGCCGACTCGCAGCCCGCCGCCGAGTGGGAAGAAACCATGAACAAGGCGCGCGCGTTGATGCGCGCCGCGGAGCAGGCCGCCGGCTAGGCGTCACCGCGGTTGCGCGTACGAGACCGGCTCGACGTGGATGGTCGCGTGCACCGGCCCGTAGCGCGCTTCGAGCAGCCGCTCGATCTCCTCGGTGATGCGGTGCGAGGTCTCGACGTCCGGCGCGCTCGTGATCAGGTGCATCTCGACGAACACCTGCCGCCCGATCAGCCCGCGCGAGGTCACGTCGTGGCAGTCCACCACACCCGGCACGGAAAGCGCGAGCTGCTGCACGGATTCCGGCGCGAGTGCCATCTCGTCCGCCAGCCAGGGCAGGTTGCCGCGCAGCACTTGCCAGCCGCTCCACAGCACCGCCGCCGCGACCGGCACCGC